>CALXSZ010000133.1 GCA_944391275.1 uncultured Syntrophomonadaceae bacterium | reverse complement strand
TACAATCCATTCCCCAAGTTTTAGCTGAAACAGAAAGAATTTGTTCGAGCGTTAATGTTGGAAGTACCAAAGCAGGGATCAATATGGACGCTGTTTATCAAATGGGAAAAATCATCAAAGAGACTGCTGAAAAAACAGCGGATCGAGACGGTTTTGGATGTGCAAAGCTGGTGGTCTTTTGTAATGCGGTGGAAGATAATCCTTTCATGGCCGGCGCTTTTCATGGAGTAGGCGAACCGGAATGTACGTTGAATATAGGCGTTAGCGGACCTGGCGTTGTTTTGCATTCGGTTCGACAGCATCCGGAAATGGATTTGGGAGAATTATCCAATGTCATAAAAAAAACGGCCTTTAAAGTAACGCGAATTGGAGAACTTGTGGGACGCGTGGCGTCGGAAAAATTGAATGTTCCTTTTGGTATTGTCGATCTTTCGTTAGCGCCGACTCCAGTGGTAGGGGACAGCGTAGCGGATATATTGAAGGCTTTGGGCTTGGAAGACGTAGGAGCTCATGGGACAACCGCCTGTTTGGCGTTGCTTAATGATGCGGTTAAAAAAGGAGGCGCTATGGCTTCAGCGCATGTTGGCGGGCTATCAGGAGCTTTTATTCCCGTGAGCGAGGATCAAGGGTTTATTGACGCAGCGTCGTGCGGCGCTATTTCTTTAGAAAAATTGGAAGCTATGACATGCGTATGTTCGGTGGGATTGGATATGATTGCGATTCCAGGCGATACATCAGAAGAAATTATTTCCGGAATTATTGCAGATGAAGCGGCCATTGGAATGATTAATCGTAAAACGACGGCGGTTCGTATTATCCCGGTACCCGGAAAACAGATCGGAGAGTGGGTGGAATTTGGCGGACTTTTGGGAAGAGCGCCAATTATGCCGGTGAATTCAAAAGCGCCGAATCGTTTTATTCATCGCCGAGGGAGAATTCCAGCGCCAATTCACTCATTGAATAATTAAAATCCATTCTTTTTTAAAGAGAACGCGTCCGATTTCGATCAATAGAAAATGGAGAAATACATGCTATCCAAAGAGCCTCACACGAATAATCAAGAAGAATTAAAAGAGATATCATCCGATATACAAAAGATTCCACCCTCAGAGGAAGAAAGTTTAAAAGAAAAATTGGACAATTTGCTGATAGGGTTACAAAAATCGGATATTACCAGCTATGTTGAATTGTATCAGCATCCTTTTAAAATGTTTGGTATGAATATTTGGATGGGAATTGGACGGGGAATTGGATATTTAATTGGCTTTGCCATTGGAGGCACCCTCCTGGTTTATATTCTGAACCAGATTGTAGAAATTAATTTGCCGGTTATTGGGGATTTTATTGCGAAAGTTGTTACCATTGTTCAGAACCAACTGGGGGAAAATAGCTGAAAAGGGGCGGAACGGATACAAAATGTTAGGCCGAATAAGAATTATTTTTGCGATTATTGTTGGAAAATCCGCGATGTATTTCAGTCGGATGATTGGAAGGCAAGGCAGTGATCTTCCAGGAAAAATTGCTTTACGAATTGCTCCTAATCTTTTGAAAACACTAGCGGCTCATGTTCAGGGAGATATTTTTGTGGTTACCGGAACCAATGGCAAAACCACAACTTCGAATATGATAGCCGCAGTTTTTCAAGAACAAGGAAAACGGTATGTGCATAATCGTGTAGGGGCCAACCTCTTAACTGGGGTTACGACGGCTTTTATTGAAAAAACCAATGTAATGGGTTCTAGAGTATTTGAAACGGCTGTTTTAGAAAGCGACGAAGCGTATGTTCCAATCTTGTTTCAGCATTTACATCCTCGTCGGCTTCTTATCACCAATTTTTTTCGCGATCAGTTAGACCGCTACGGAGAAATTGATCAAATCATTGAAAAAATCTGTCAGGCGGTTCAGCAGCATTCGGTCGAACTTTTACTGAATGCCGATGATCCTCTTATTGCGAATTTCCAGGAAAAAACGGGGCAACCCTGTTTATATTATGGATTTGCTCCGACCGATTACGATACTTTTCTGTCCTCTGAAAATCGCGAAGGAAGATATTGTGTGCGATGTGGGACCAAACTACTTTATCATTGTTATCATTATGCACAACTGGGACAATATGAATGTCCGAATTGTGGCATTCATAATCCGATGCGCGATTATACGGCCGATCAATTGGATTTAAGCCAGGGGATTCATATGGAGGTCAATGGAATGATTTTACGTAGCCCCTATGAGGGATTTTATAATGCCTACAATCTCTTGGCAGCGGTTGCGCTAACGCAATCGGCGGGTTATACCAATGAAGTGATTGAACGAGCGTTGAATCATTTTCAACCGCAACAGGGTAGGATGGAGTCTTTTCAGATTCAAGGGAAAAAAACGGTTTTAATTCTAGTGAAAAATCCAGCGGGTTTTGAGCAAGTACTGATGATGTTACAAAACCATCGACAACCCAAGAAAGTTTTTCTGGTATTAAATGACAACGCGCAGGATGGGCATGATGTATCCTGGATTTGGGACGTTGGAATCGAAAATATTTTTCAAGAAGAAACGGCCCGCATCCGACAGTTGGTTTGCGGGGGACTACGTAGCGGAGATATGGCCGTACGCATGAAATATGCCGGATTCCCTACTGAAATTATTCAGTTGGCGGAAACACTAGAAGAAGGGATCCAGATGATCTTGTGCGAATCGGATTCCAAAGATATGGCCTATTATGTGATTTGTAATTATACGGCTTTGGCGCCTTGTCGTTCGATCCTCGTTAAAATGCAGGATCAAGAGAGGAGAGCGACATGTTAAAAATTGCACATCTTTATCCGGAACTGATGAATTTATATGGCGATCAAGGAAATTTAACGGTTTTAAAACGCCGAGCGGCTTGGTATGGCGAACCTTTGGAAATTATTCCGATCGGATTAGGAGAGGAAATTCCTTTTTCCTCCTTGGATATGATTTTTATGGGGGGGGGATCGGATCGGGAACAGGGACTGCTTACCCGGGATTTACTTCGGCACGCCGATCAACTTTTGCAGGCGATCGAAAGGGGACTTACTTTTCTAGGAATTTGTGGAGCGTACCAACTTTTAGGAAAAGAATATATTACATTTGAGGGAAAAAGATATCCGGGATTAAATCTATTTCCTTTTCATACCGAAGGAAAGCCGGATCGCTTGATTGGAAACATTGTTTTGGAATGCACTTTGGATGGAGAAAGACAAACGGTTGTAGGGTTTGAAAATCACGGAGGAAGAACTTGGCTGGATGGAGCGGATCTGCTTCCCTGGGGAAACGTACGGGTAGGACATGGCAATAATGGAGAAGACGGTAAGGAGGGATTTCAATATAAGAACTT
>CALXSZ010000132.1 GCA_944391275.1 uncultured Syntrophomonadaceae bacterium | reverse complement strand
AATTGGTATCAATAAACTGTGGGAACTATCCAGTGAACAGAATTGCCGGTTCGTTTTGTGGGTAGGAAACAAGCGGCTGATAAAACGCCGCTTGTTCAACCAATACATTGAGCAGGAGTATTCCATTTGAAATTTGTGATGTGAAAAGGCGGCCTTGATATGATACAATGATTGTGTCATATCAAGGCTCTTTCCATCACGGAAAGGAGTTGGACGATGTCCGAGACACGAAGCGTACCTTTAGGTAGACGCATAGGTAAACGCAAAGACCATAAAAGGAGCTTCTTGCGGACTGGATATAACTAGAGAAAAGGCCTAATTAATTTATCAGTATCGCTATACAGACATTCGAGGAAGATGGTAGCCCGAAAGCGCTGTTGCACATCGAAAATGAAATGCGGCAGGCGATGAAGAAATATAAGAAGCAGCCGATAAGGCTATTGCCGCACATCACGCCTCATGTGTGCAGACCACACCTTCTGTTCCAATATGGCAAAATCCGGGATGAACCCTAAGACATTGCAGTACATCATGGGCCATGCAGACATCAGCGTAAACCTGAACACCTACACCCATGTGAAGTTTGATGACGCTAAAGATGGACTGCTGCGTGTGGCAAACGCTTAAAATTGCCCGTTGGTAAAGCGGTTTGTTTTACCAACGCCTTTACCAATATTGCAGGGAAAAACATGAGAAATCCTGAGACGATTTGAAAAAATATCTTTCAAACAGGTGATGGCTCAGACAACATGCAAAGTGCAAAAATCCCTGTAATATCAAGCATTTGAGAAGAAATACAGGACTTATGAGGAGCTATGAAAAGATGATAAAAATACTATTCGTTTGCCACGGCAATATTTGCCGTAGTCCTATGGCTGAATTTGTAATGAAAAATATCGTGAAAAAAAATGGAAAAGATAAAAATTTTTTTATTGAATCACGTGCTACAAGTGCAGAGGAAATAGGGAATCCGGTTTATCCAGCCGTCCGGGAGAAGCTAAAGGAACATGGGATGGATTGTACCGGCAAAGTAGCCTGTCAATTACGGAGAACAGATTATATGCAATATGACTATTTTATTGGAATGGATCAAGCGAACCTGAAAAATATGATTCGGATTTTTGGAGGAGATCCAGATCAAAAGATACACTTGCTGATGGATTACACCGATCACCCTAGGGATATTATGGATCCTTGGTATACACGAGATTTTGAAAAAGCATGGCAAGATATACAGGAGGGGTGTCAGGGATTCTTTCGTTTTATATTGCAAAAAATTTTATGAACTGTCACGCTTTATGCGATAGTGATTTTTAAGGGTGACAAGGAATAAAATTGGATGATGACAAAGATAGCATAAAAAATAATACTTTTTTAAAAAAGAAATTTTAAAAGAGTACTTGACAAAATTTCAAGCAGGTGCTATCTTTTAGATGTTGGTTGTTAGCACTCTTGATTATTGAGTGCTAACAAAACCGCTCAGAAGATGAAGGCGTTTTGCATAGCCAAACCAGAAATGGCTATAATGATAGATAGAAAGAAAAATGAATAAGAAACGATCTGTCGCAGAAAAAGCAGGTGATCCTTAATGGAATTGGATGAAAGAAAAAAGAAAATATTAGAATCTATTATACGGGATTATGTTGCTACAGCTGAACCAGTCGGTTCGAGAGCGATTGCCAGAAAAGAAGAGATTCATCTGAGTGCAGCAACAATTCGCAATGAAATGTCGGATTTGGAACAAATGGGGTATTTAGAACAACCACATACTTCTGCGGGACGCATTCCGTCACAAATGGGGCTGCGTTATTTTGTTGATTGTATGATGACCCAAGAAACCTTGACCGAACAGGAAATGACTTCATTGCGCAATTCTTTATTACAACAGATTAACAATTGGAATGATGTGGTTCAAGAAGTTGTACAGTTCTTGTCGCGCATGACGAATTACGTTTCGTTTATTATTTTGCCAGCTTTACGTTTTGAGCAGATTCGAAATATTCAATTGGTTCCCTTGCAGGAGGGGTTGGCTTTATTGGTGATTGTAACGGATATGGGCGTAGTATTACACCAAAAAATTCCTGTGGCTTCCAGTATAACGCCGGAAGAATTACAAGCAATTGCACAAACCTTTAGCCGTGTATTGCGGGGCCGTGGACTGAATAGCCTGCACCGCAGTCAGTTAGAAATTTTAAAAGAACAAATGTTGAAGGAAAAGCGTTTACTGGATTCTCTTTTAGAAACGATTGATCATTTAATGAATAATTCCCGTGAAGAAAAAATTATGATTAATGGACTCATGAATATTATTAATGAACCGGAATTTAAAAATTTGGAACAGTTGCGCTCCATTCTGAGTCTATTGGAAGAACAAGAGAATTTGAAACGTCTCGTACCGGATAGTATGGGAAGTGAAGTTGGCATCCGTATAGGAAAGGAAAATAAGGAAACGGATTCCCAACAGTTTAGCTTGGTTTTTTCCGGACTGCGTTTTTCCGAGCAGATAGGAAAAATTGGGCTTGTCGGTCCGATACGAATGGAATATTGGAAAGCGGCAGGAACTTTAGATTCAGTTCGTGCCGTCTTGGAAGATATATTGGATGAAATGAATCGATAGGTCATGGCTCATAAAGAACGAAAGTGACTTCAGAACGTTCAGAACGTAATGTAAGGTGGGGTGAATATGCCAAAAGAAGAGAAAGATCAATTAAAAGAAATAAAAACTGATTCTTCAGGCAATGAAGCGCGGCAAGAATCGTCCGAAACGGAAAACAAAGAAAAAGAAGTAGCGGATATGTTGGCAAAAATGGTAGAAAAGACCGCCCAACTTGAAGAAGAAGCGAAGAAGAACTATGAGCTTTATCTAAGGTCCTTGGCTGATTTGGAGAATTATCGTAAGCGAGCGGCGAAAGAAAAAGAAGAGTATACGCATTTTGCTAATCTGAATATTCTAAAGAAAATATTAGGGATTGTGGATGACTTGGAGCGAGCGATGGCCAATACGGACGATGAAAAAAAAGATTACGATACGCTGAAAAAGGGGTTGGAAATCATCAGCCGCAATGTAGCGGATTTGCTGAAAGGGGAAGAAGTGCATGCGATTGAGGCGTTAGGAAAACCGTTCGATCCGAAATATCATCAGCCGCTTATTACGGAACCCAGTGACGAATATCCGGCTCATACGGTTATTCATGAGTTTCAAAAGGGGTATATTTATAAGGATCGAGTCATCCGTCCAAGCTTGGTCAAAGTGAGTGAAGAAAAATAGATTGTCCAGTTCTTCTACCATTCTTTTATAGAGGATGTTTAAAATAAGTACACAAAAGGATATAAGCAGGATTTAGTATAAAAAGCGAGTGAATGAGTGAATGAAGGATAAAAAGTGGAGGTGCATGATTTATGTCTAAAATAGTAGGAATAGATTTAGGAACGACAAACTCGGTTATTTCTTTTATGGATGGCGGAGAGGCCAAAGTTATTACAAGTGCAGAGGGAGAAAGAACCGTTCCTTCCGTAGTTGGATTTACCAAAAATGGAGAAAGATTAGTCGGACGCGTGGCGAAACGTCAGGCGGTTACGAATCCGGAACGTACGATTAGTTCTATTAAAAGAAAAATGGGAACGGATTATAAAGTGCAAATTGATGGCAAGAGCTATACCCCGCAGGAAATTTCAGCCATGATTTTACAAAAAATGAAAACCGACGCCGAAGCTTATTTAGGGGAAAAAATTACGCAGGCGGTTATTACGGTTCCCGCATACTTTACGGACGCACAGCGTCAGGCGACCAAAGATGCTGGAAAAATTGCCGGATTAGACGTATTGCGGATCATCAATGAACCGACTGCGGCGGCGCTGGCTTATGGATTGGATAAGGAAGATAATCAGGTTATCATGGTGTTTGACTTAGGCGGAGGAACGTTCGACGTTTCCATTTTGGAAATCGGGGACGGTGTTTTTGAAGTAAAGGCGACCAGCGGAAACAACCGCTTAGGCGGCGATGATTTTGACGATAAGATTATCCAGTGGTTATTGAATGATTTCAAACGCGAACAAGGGGTTGATTTAAGCAACGATAAAATGGCGATGCACCGTATTCGCGAAGCGGCCGAAAAAGCAAAAATTGAATTGTCCAGCGCGATGACAACGGACATTAATATCCCTTATATTACGGCGACAGCAAATGGACCATTGCATTTGGAAAAAACTTTAACCCGCGCTAAATTTAACGAATTGACCGCTGATTTAGTTGCAAAAACGATGGAACCGTTGAAGCAAGCGCTCAAGGATTCCGGTTTAAAGGCCTCTGAGATTGATAAAGTGATTTTAGTAGGCGGTTCGACCCGTATTCCGGCCGTGCAAGACGAAGTACGAAATTTCATGGGCAAAGAACCTTTCAAGGGCATTAATCCAGATGAAGTCGTATCGTTGGGCGCAGCGATCCAGGGCGGCGTATTGTCCGGCGAAGTGAATGACGTAGTCTTATTGGATGTGACTCCATTGTCTCTGGGAATTGAAACCTTGGGCGGTGTATTTACCCGTATCATTGACCGGAACACGACCATTCCGACGTCAAAGAGTCAAATTTTTACAACGGCAGCCGATAATCAGCCTTCCGTGGATATTCATGTATTACAGGGCGAAAGAAAGATGGCAAATGATAACGTCACGTTGGGACGTTTCCAATTGACGGGAATTAATCCGGCGCCTCGTGGAGTACCTCAAATTGAAGTAAAATTTGATATTGATCAGAATGGGATTGTAAACGTAACGGCAAAGGATATGGCGACTGGAAAAGAACAAAAAATTACGATTACGTCCAATAGTGGCTTATCGGAAGATGAGATCGATCGGATGGTGAAGGACGCTGAAAAATTTGCATCCGAAGATGAAAAACGTTTGAAAGAAATCGAAGTACGGAATAATGCGGATAATATGGTTTATCAAGTAGAAAAAACACTGAAGGATTTTGAAGACAAAATTGATGAAACCGAGAAAAACCGTGTATTAGAAGCAAAAGATGAAGTGACGGAAGCGTTGAAGGGAACCGATGTAGATGTGATTGAAGAAAAAACCAAAAAGTTAACGGAAGTTCTTTATGAAATCAGCGCCAAAGCTTATCAACAAGCAAACCCGCAGCAGGGCGCAAATGATGCAGACACAACGGATCCCAAAGATGCTACCATTGATGCGGATTATCACATGTAATTTTTCAAGAAGAACATGCACGTGGAAAAATAAAGGGGGGCTATCCATGGATGAACCCCCCTTTCCACATTTAAATTAGATAGAAAGCAGGTGTGCGCTTGTCCGAGAAAAGAGATTTATATGAGATTTTGGGTGTTTCCAAAAATGCCAATGCGGACGAGATCAAAAAAGCTTATCGTCAGATGGCGCGTAAGTACCATCCAGATGTGAATAAAAATGATCCGAACGCAGCTGAAAAGTTTAAAGAAATCACCAATGCTTATGAAATTTTAAGCGACGAGCAAAAACGTGCCACCTATGACCGTTATGGATACGATGCTTTTGATCCGAGCAGAGGAGGAAGCAGTAACGGCGCTGAATATGACGGGTTTGGAGGATTTAGCGGAGGTTTTGGCGGCAGTGGATTCGGAGATATTTTTGATGTTTTCTTTGGTGGGATGGGAAATATGGGGCGTCAGCAGCGCGGACCTCAGCGTGGAGCAGACCGCGAGATGCAAATTCAGATTTCCTTTGAAGAAGCCGTTTTTGGAACTCAAAAAGATATTGAGCTGATGCGCGTAGAAGAGTGTCCGGACTGTAAAGGAACTGGAGCGGCTAAGGGAAGCAAAATCCAAACTTGTTCCCAATGCAATGGAACCGGACAGGTAAGAAATGTATCCAATACCCCATTTGGTCGATTTGAATCGGTTAAACCCTGCGGAAAATGCGGAGGTACGGGAAAAACAATCGAATCTCCCTGCCGGGAATGCCGGGGAACAGGCAAGGTGAAACGCCGCCGTACGGTTCATGTAAAGGTACCTGCCGGCGTTGATACAGGCGCCAGACTCCGTATGCATGGCGAAGGGGAAGAAGGCGTCATGGGCGGAGGAAATGGCGATTTATATATTAGTATTGTGGTCAAACCGCATGGACGTTTCCGACGGGAAGGATACGATTTAGTGTGTGAAAAAGAAATTGATTTTATCCAGGCTATTTTAGGGGATGTTATTGAGTTACCCCTCCTTCGTGGTGCAGCCTGCAAAGTGGAGATTCCAGCTGGAACGCAGCCTTTGGACGTCGTGACGGTAAAGGGAAAAGGCGTACCCTATTTAAATAGCAGTCGGATAGGGGATTTAAAAGTGATTATAAAAGTAAAAATTCCCAAGCGTGTTTCTGAACGCCAACGGCAGCTTTTAAGAGAGTATCAGGGAGAAAAAGGAAGCGGGACCAGTAGTAAAAGCACTGGTTCCTCTTCTGGAAAAAAGAGAGGCTTTTTTGATGACTTAAAGGATGACATCAAAGAAAAATTTAAAAAATGAAAAAAATTTTAAGTTTACAATGGAGTTGCTTGAGTAAGCGGTGAGAGGCCGTTTAACCATTTGATGAGAAATAGAATCGTTTCGCGTTGTTTAAAAAAATAAAAGCATTCAGACGAACAATTTTTTCTTCAAACTTCATTTTCTTTGCTCTTTCATTTTTGCTTGATTGAATACGATGTTATAATAAAAAAATTTGGGATGAGAACGATCATCGTAAAGGGGCGGATTCCTTTCATAAAAAACGTATAGTGAGACAAAAACGAATGGAATCTTGAAGCTGCTTTTAAAAAGTGGTTGCAAATCGTACAAAAACGGGTATAATAGATAATGCTTGACTGACGACTCTTTGAAAGACATGCAAAATAGGCTCATTGTTAAAAAAAAAGCTGGAATGGTATCGGAATAAACGGTTTTAGATTTTTAAAAGAGGCGGGATAGAGCAAAGGAGAAAGAAAAAGAAGCTATTTTAGGAAGGGAAAAGTGAAGAAATGCAGACAGTGGGAAAATCCGAAAAATATTTAACACTGGATAATAAAAGACGAATGCTGGTCGTAAAATATGAAGATATTGAATATGTGAAAAGCAATGGACGTAAAGTGGTTATTGTGACGCCAACCGATGAATATGAAGTTTATGGCAAAATGTATGATATCACGGAAAAATTGGATCGCGCGAATAGTTATTTTTGCCGTTGCCATAAAGGCTACATTGTAAATTTTAATCATATTGCAGAATTTGGGAGAAAGTATATCATTTTAAAATCAGGAAAAGAAATTCCGGTAGGAAAATTTTATTTGGAAGATACCAAGCAAAAATTCTTTGAATTTCTTGAAATGTAATCCGTTTCGATAGATAAAAAATTCATGATCATGCGTTTGATTGACATATAATCAAATATAACCGGTACATAAAAAGCCGGACTTGCGACTTGACTTTTGGAGTTTATCATTGAACGAAAATAAGAGAGAAGGAACCGAAACAATCGCTTCGGTTCCTTTTTAATTTTTTTATATGTCAAATTTTTTATGTGGTTAAGAATCGTTCTTAGGCAATTGAATTTCTTTTGGGTTTTTGAGGATGTTCGAACTGAAAGATCAATTCGTCGTCAAAATTAATGTAATTTTTCATCAAACAAACCGCATTTTCTAAAGGTTCACGAACCATATTTTGTTGAATAGTGATCGTTGTTTTCGTCGTAACAGAATGGATCTTTGCTAAAATCTTTTCAGGGAGCGATAAAGAATTACTCCATACCGTAGAATCTCTTAATGTTATTCCTAAAGCATATTGGTCGATAGAAAAAGCATAATATTTTGCATATAAAACTTGCTCCCATGGAATATGAATTAATTTCCCGAAGCCAGTAAAATTTACTTGAATACCTTCTGGGGTAATGACTAACAAAGCTTGGGCATGTCGAATTCGATGGATTAGAACAATGATACTAGATAACAAAATTGCCAGAATGCAAATCGAACCTACCGTAAACCGTGTTGAATAGGCTGGTCCAATATAAATCATCGCCACGACAATTCCTATAGAGAACAGGAAACTGATAGCAATCAAAAAGAACAAACGTGCAGGACAAAGGGAATATCGTTGCTTATTCGTTTCCAAAAAAATCACTTCCTAAAAATTTTAAACAGGATTCTATGTTATGTAAAAAATATCTGTCAAAAGTAACATGTATTCGATCTTAAAAACGATGGAAAGTCAACAAGTTTACTGGTTTCTGGGCAAGAGATTGGACGGAAATCGATTGTCCTTTTAGTCGCATGGAGTTAAGTTACGAATTACCATATTTTAGAGCTTCTTATTCGGAGGAATTTTAAGTGTATCCATTATTTTAGAGCTTTAAAATAAGAATAATTCATGGTATAATAAACAAAAACATTATACCATAGAAAGCGTCAGGAAAACGTTAAAAACGTAAAAAGTGAAAGAGGGAAATCATATATGGCTCTAAGCGATTACTTGCCTAGTGGAGATACATTGATCATGATGGAAGTTGTTGGCTCGATTGCATTGTTGTATATTGCGCATCGGGTTTCAAAAAAGTTTAAGAGAAAAAGACTTTTTAAGCAATGTGAAAGAATGCAAGCCAATCTTAATATGCAGCAAGCCAAAAAATTTCTTCGTTTTTTAAAGTGGTATACGTTGACGGGGATCAAAACACCGGATGTAGCTTGGATTTTAGTCGAAACGCAGCGAAAAATTAATGCTTCCCCAGATATTACAGGTGAATACAAGAGACGTATTTATCGTCAGTTGAAACGAAAGAGAGTTATTGATGCACAAGAAGTCGTTCGTTATTATGTGGATAAAGATGGTAAACGCGTTTATTAGTAATAAAATTTATGTAAAAAGAGCGGGTCCAACTCTCCGCTCTTTTTTTATGTTTTCTGTTCAAAAAATGATTTGTAGAAAGTTTCAAATGCTATAACCCCTTTTTCAGTAATGAAGGCGTCTAGCTTTTGATCGTGTGGCTGAGGCCAAGTTGTTCGAGTGAGTTGAAAATGATAGCCGATGCCAATGGTTACAGTATCGGAACGAAGCAACGGTAAATAACGATCATAAAATCCCTTTCCGTATCCCAAACGATAGCCATGGGTATCAAAGGCTAAACCAGGAACGAGAACGCAATCAATCTGGTAAGGCATTGTTGCGGATCCAAAGGGTTCGAATATTCCCCAAGAGGTGTACGTTCCCTGCGAAGGATGCTCTCCTCGGTAGGGTACGGCAATCAATTGAGGCGGATCCAGCGACACAACCCGGGGCAGCAATAGAGTTTTGCTGATTTTTTCATCCGGCAAATGCGTTTTATGTGGGAGAGGAACGGCCTCATTTTGAATCGGGAAATAACTCATCACGGTTTGAATAGAAGGATGCGCGGCGAAATATTCATAAACATATTGTTGAATTTGCTTATTATAACGCTCCCGTTGTGCAGGGGCAAGGGATTGGCGTTTTTGTTTCATTTTTTGACGCAACTGATTCCGTAATCTGAGAGAAGCGGTATCATTCATCTATTGATGCTCCCAAGGCTTGCGCAGATAAGAAATATGTTTAGTTTGATATTGATTCCTGTTGAGATGCGCCAAATAAAAGTACAAAAGGATTCCCCCTACGAAAAGAATCATGGAAATGATTTGTCCCGGAGAAAAAATACCGTAAAGAACTTCAGAAACACGGAAAAATTCGATAAAAAAGCGATAGATGGAATAAATCATAACCGTAACAGAAAAAACTTGGCCGTCAAAATGCCGGCGAGAATAAAGAAACAAAAGGAAAAAGAAAAAGATAAAATTAATCCCACTACTCATTAATTGAGTCGGATAACGCAGTTGATTGTCTACAAGCGGAAAAACCATCCCGAGGAAAGAAGTCGTGACTTTTCCATAGCAGCATCCTGCCAAAAAACAGCCGATTCGAACAATTGCGTAACCTAAAATGAAAAAAGGTGAAATCATGTCCGCCAATTTCCAAATGGGTAAATTTTTTACATGTGCATAAATTAAGAACGTTATGCTTGCAGCAATAAATCCGCCGTACCACATTAAACCACTTAATCCGCCGTCAGTCAAACGGAATAAATATAATGGATCCGCTATAAATTCCGACCAACGGTAAACGATGACGTATCCAACTCGCGCACCTATAACGCCGGATACAATCAACCATAAGGCCAAATTAAAAGCTAGATCTTTTGGAAAATTTTCTTTTTCCAAACGTCTGCCGAACCCAATAATTCCAATAATTACGGCTAAAGCCAGCATGAATCCCCAAGAGTAAATTTTTATAAAACCAAGATCAATTAAAACTGGATGCATACAGAACCTCCGGTATTTTTATCAGACAACGACGATTTTGCCTGATATTAAAGTGTGAAAAATCAAAATGTAAGTTGATTGATGTTGAAACGTGAATTATCCACAGGAATCCTTCCCCATTTTTGGCGCATTGTTGTTTTTTAAGGAAAAATAAGCTTGTAAACAAATAAACTTTTTGTTACAAATAAGGAACATAGATAACAATAACGAGTTATCAACAGACTTATTCACATTATCCACAGAAGTTATTCATAAAGAATCCTGAGATTGTGCATTAACATTTAAGGGAGCAAAATCTTTCCTGATAAAATGATGATAAGCGAGTCCGGCAATCATGGCAGCGTTATCCGTACATAACTTTAAAGAAGGATAATAAACCGCTAAACGGCGTTTTCTTGCTTCTTCAGTCATTTTATCACGCAAAGCTTGATTGGCAGCGACTCCACCGGCTAATAGAATTGTAGAAACCGAATACTGTTTGGCTGCTGCTAAGGTTTTTTCAACTAGAACATCTACAAGAGCTGATTGAAATTCGAATGCCATATCATTAACACTTGCATCTCCTTGACGTTCTAATTTCTTCCAGAGATTCATTGCGGCAGTTTTTAAACCACTGAAACTAAAATCCAAATTACCACTGTTCAAATAAACCCGTGGCAGATGCAATGCGCCAGCAGTTCCCTTTTCGGCCATTTTTTGTATGATTGGGCCGCCTGGATAACCTAAACCCATAAAACGTGCGACCTTGTCAAAAGCTTCCCCAGCGGCGTCATCAATCGTTTCGCCTAAAAGCTGATAGCTTATCTGATCTTTCATATAAAGGAGACTGGTGTGTCCGCCGGAGACAACCAAACAAACGGCAGGATAGCGGATCTCAGGATGCTCCAGCATATTGGCGTAAATGTGTCCATGTAAATGATGGATGACAATCAAGGGTTTATTTAAACCATACGCCAATGCTTTTGCGAAAGAAACCCCTACTAGCAGCGCGCCAATTAAACCAGGCCGGTTTGTTACGGCAACTGCGTCTAAGTCTCGGTAATCGAAACCGGATTCGTGGATGGCTGCCTCTACGACGGGAACAATATTTTCAATGTGCTTTCGAGAAGCGATCTCAGGGACTACTCCGCCAAATGTCTGATGGATCGGCACCTGAGAATGGATGATATTGGAAAGAATCTGCCGCCCGTTTACGACGACTGCTGCCGCGGTTTCGTCGCACGAAGATTCAATCCCAAGAATTTTTATTTCATGCATATAAATACTCCATATACTGCATTTTTTATAAAAGAACAGCGCCCGATAAAGAGATATCCAGATATTTGCACAAAATCAGCGCATCTTCTTGATTATCCGGGTAGTAGGCGGTCCGGCGAGCGATTTCGACAAAACCTAAACTTGCATAAAGCATCCGCGCCGCCTGATTGGATGGGCGTACTTCTAATAAAATTTTTTGCGCCTTTTTTTCACGCGCAACCTGTTCCATGGCGTCCAT
The DNA here is from genome assembly GCA_944391275.1 of uncultured Syntrophomonadaceae bacterium. Taxonomy (GTDB): domain Bacteria; phylum Bacillota; class Syntrophomonadia; order Syntrophomonadales; family Syntrophomonadaceae; genus CALXSZ01. Next base: position 3,616 of record CALXSZ010000132.1, on the reverse strand, counting down.
CATTAGACGTCCAGCGCCGTGGCGACGGTATGCTTGATCAACCACGATCGTTGTAATATTGGATTCTTCAAAGACATTCCATATCCCGCAGTACCCAATTACTTTGTTTTCTTCTTCTAAAAAACAAACCAAATAACAAGCCCAATAAATTTGAATCTCATTTTGATAGCACTCCCATGACCAGGGAATGGGAACGCTTACTTGCTCAATCGCTTGTACGGCGTCCAAATCCGCTTCGGTCATTTTCCGAATTTTTAGTTGCAATCCCATTACGCCTCTTTTCCCAGACGATTTTCCGCTTCCGAAAGACGCAAGTATACCGGTTTGGCCGTCCGGATATCCAAATAATCTCTTGGATTTTCTAAGAGACGGAATTGGGCTAAATCTGCTAAAGCGCCTGCTCGCGGTAAAAGCTGATGGGAAGGAGCAACGATCATTTGTTCACCTAACGCTGATTTAAAATCATTGATATAAGGCGCTACGCCATCTCCCAATAGAATCAGTTGTTTACAACCGGTTTGCGCTACATACATTTTGGCTTGTTCAATAAAAGATTCAGGTGAACAAGCCATTTCTTGAGAAAGTGGTTGAGGCGTTTTTTGATGGGGGCTACAGGTATAGAATGCACAGTACACTTCATTTTTACGAGCATCCAACAAAGACGCCACACATAAGGGAGCCAACTGCGTTAAGTTATGCGCCAATAATTGCAAGGTCGAAATTCCTACAACCGGAACCTGACCCGATAAAGAAAGCGCTTTTGCAGTCGCTAGACCGATCCGAAGCCCGGTAAAAGAACCAGGACCAATGGTTACGGCAATAGCTGAACAATCTGCCAGGTCTTTTTCACAAATCCGCAAGGCCTCGTCGATCATGGGCAGAAAAGTTTCGGAATGCGTTTTTTTATAATTTACAAATGATTCGTATAGAATTTGACCGTTTTCAGCCAGTGCGACGCCGGCCGTGGGCGTTGCGCTATCAATGGCAAGTATCAACATATTTTTGTAGCCTTTCTATGATTTCTTTCGCAGAATGATCTACCGTAATCGTTACTTCGCGTCCGCAGGTATAGTCGCCGTCAATTAAATCAATTTCAACTTTCATCAGAGGATTGGGTAAAGCCTCTAAAGCTATCTGCGGCCATTCGATCAGCGTCACTGCATCACGGTTACAATAATCCTCTAGCCCCAAATCTTCCACGCTGTCCGGCGATTCCAGACGATAAAAATCCAAGTGAACAATTGGAGGATGCGTGGCATACTGGTTCATAAGGGTGAAAGTCGGACTGGTTACTCGTCCGGAATATCCCAGACCACGCGCTATCCCACGTACCAGGGTTGTTTTTCCAGCACCTAAATCCCCGATTAGATAAACAAAATCTCCGGAATGAAAAAAAGAAGCCAAAAAGCTCCCTAAATTTTCCATAGATGAATGATCAGGAACCCTAAACCGGACGGAAATGCCAGCAGCATTTTTCATAAAATTGTTCCTTTCTTTTTATGTGCTTTTTAATTTCTTTCTTCCGAACGTTGTAACAAATCTTTATAAGCGTCCCGAATCAACTTGAAATCTTCCCATGTCGGACGTTTATAGTTGGGATTGCGCAATAAAGCGGCCGGATGAAAGGTTGCCATCATACGGATTCCGTCCCGAACATACCATTGTCCCCGAACTTTTGTAATTCGTGCCTTTGAATCAATAAGCGTTTGCGTAGCCAACGAACCTAAACAAACGATTATGTTGGGATGAACCATCCGAATTTGTTGTTCCAAATATCCTCGGCAAGCCCGCACTTCATCGGGCAACGGCAAACGATTCTGGGGAGGACGGCATTTGACGACATTGGTAATAAAAACCTCTTCTCGAGGAATTTCCGAGGCAGCTAAAATTTTATTCAGTAATTGTCCTGCTCGTCCGACAAAAGGAATTCCCTGTATATCTTCATCTTGCCCGGGACCTTCCCCGATGAACATAATTGCAGAAGGTTTGGGACCTTGCCCTGCGACAACCTGTGTACATCCGGAACGCAAAGCGCAACGACTGCATTGCAGCATCGTTTTTTCCAGCTCCTCGTAAGATTGAAAGGAGGGTTCGATCTCCTCGGCTTTCAATCCAGGCAAAAAAGGCATATGCGTTCTTCTTTCGGGAACGATCATTGTTGGTTCTTCTGGTGTGTTGGGTTCCATATCTTCAAAAAGGCTTGGTTGTTTTTCCACGATTGCATTGCCCCTTCTTTCCAAATCAATTCAGTGATTTTACTCATTATAGCGTATTCCTACAAGAAAAAGCAACCGTTCCAGCGAATAAGGCCCGGAAGAAACGCGGTTCCTTTTTATTTCGCTTGGTTTTTTTACTATCTTTAAACGCAAAAAATTTGATTTTTCGTTTAGGATGTGGATTGGACAGAAAAAACCCAATGAGGCATGTCCATATGGTAATAATGTTTCACCAACGTTCCAACCTGCTGCATGCCATTGCGTTGTGCAACTTTTTGGGAAGCGATATTGGTATCCCGAATGATTGAATATACTTCATTTATTCCTAAAACATCAAACGCATATTTTTTACAAGCGATGGCTGATTCTGTTGCCAAACCTTGATGCCAATAGGCCTTTTGAAAAAGATAACCGATTTCAACCACTTGTTTTCCGTTATAATCTTGCAGAGTCAATCCGCATTGTCCTATCATTTCGCAGTTTTTTTTCAAAATCACAGCCCATAATCCGAAGCCATCCTGTTGGTAACGTCGGATCTGGTTATCTAGCCATTCCTGAACCTCATGATCGTCAAAAGCGTGTTCGTAAGCATACATAACGTTTGGATCTTGTAAAATTTTACATAACGCGTTGTAATCCGATTGACGCATTTCGCGCAGAATGAGCCTTTGGGTTTCTATAATCATCGTGTAACATCCTTTCGTGTGTACATGTATGGCGGACGGATCGATTCGATAGAAAATCATTTTCAAGGTACCGATTTTTTATATAATTGAACTGTCGTTGAACAAACATTTTTAGAAGTCTTTCGGGAATCTTTTATCCATCAAAAAACAAGGAGATTTATTCTTTCAGTGCAAAAAAATTTTTTTAGAAGACTTTCGTAAAAAAGTATTCTATCAGATATGAAATAAAAAAGATAGGAAAACAGAAAAATTTCCTCTTTCCCTATATGAACAAAAACTGCCGGCGGGGCAATCGCATTTTTAAAATTTAAATGAAACGGTCCGGCGAACGGTGCGATGTTATAGACTATTTCACGTTACGCACAGTCTCCTTTCATTAATTTTTTTCATTGTAAATGGAATAAAAACAGTCGGATATTGCTTGGGTTTTCGAATATCCGACTGTTCGGTTTTCAAGTTATTAACCATTTTTTTAATTCATTTGGTCGAAGACAGATAGGTTGTTGGACGAAGATGAATCGGTTAATTTAAAGGTTTTTGCGATTGAAACAGGATATCGAGCTGGCGTCGTGGGACGTGTACCATATTTTCCGGCCGCACCACAGCGAGTAATGCGGTTTCTTCTCCATTTTCATTTTCATAGCATCCAATCACACAAATGGTAACGCTTTCTCCGTCCATCATAACGGTAAACCATTTTCCATTCACATTCCG
>CALXSZ010000131.1 GCA_944391275.1 uncultured Syntrophomonadaceae bacterium | reverse complement strand
GAATTCGATAGGTTGCTTCATCATCCAGCGGCAGTTGATCCAAATCAATTGTAACGCCATGGCTGCGTTGGATCTCTTGCACCGCTCGATCCAGGACGGTCAAAGTCCGCAACCCCAAAATATCCATCTTCAGCAAACCAATGTCTTCCACGGTTTCTTTGGTAAATTGCGTCACGACGTGTCCGTCGGGCATTTTTTGCAGCGGCACCAGATTCTCCAGCGCTTCCGGTCCAATAACAACCCCAGCCGCATGTACCGAAGCATGCCGGGAGATTCCCTCTAACGCACGCGCAATGTCAATGAGTCGGCGAGTCTCGGCGTCGGTTTCATATGCTTCGGATAATTCCGGCGACATCTGCAAAGCCCGGTCGATGCTAATGTCTAAAATACTCGGGATTTTTTTGGCAATACTGTCCACTTTTCCATACGGCAACGCCATGACTCGCCCCACATCGCGAATGGCGGCACGTGCAGCCATTGTTCCAAATGTAATAATTTGCGAGACTTTATCCGCGCCGTATTTTTCGACAATATGGTTAATAACCTGTTCTCTTTTCTCAAAGCAAAAATCAATATCGATATCGGGCATACTCACCCGTTCCGGATTTAAAAACCGCTCAAAGATCAAATGATAGCGCAACGGGTCCAGCGAAGTGATTCCCAAAATATAGGAAACCATGCTGCCTGCCGCCGATCCTCTTCCAGGTCCAACTGGAACATGATTTTCTTTCGACCAGGTGACCAAATCTTGAACAATTAAAAAGTACCCGGAAAAACCCATTTGATCAATAACGCCCAATTCATAATCAATTCGTTCGCGAATCGTCTCGGTTACCACCGGATAACGCATCGGCAGGCGTTCCTCAACCAAACGTCTTAAATATTGGGCCGTATTCATGCCAGGCGGCAACGGATATTCAGGTAAATGAAAGTTGCCGAAGGTGAAATGGATATTGCATTTTTCAGCAATTTCAAGCGTATTTTCTATGGCTTCTGGACAAAAAGAAAAGAGTTCCGTCATTTCTTCAGTCGAACGCAAATAATAGGTATTTCCAGAAAAACGCATCCGGTCGGCGTCCTGCAATGTTTTTCCCATCTGAATACACAATAAAACGTCATGCACATCCGCATCTTCTTGACGGACATAATGAACGTCATTGGTTGCTACTAACGGGATATGCAATTCCCGACTCATTTTCATCAGCTCCAGATTGACTTTTTCTTCTTCTTTTAATCCATGATGCTGCATTTCCAAGTAAAAATGCCCTGGACCAAAAATCTCTACATATTCCTGGGCTTTTTCACGCGCCTGTTCCAGTTGGCCCGCTAAAATCAATCGGGGAATCTCTCCCGCTACGCAGGCGCTCAACGCAATCAAGCCCTCGCTATATTGTCTTAAAAGCGCATGATCAACCCGAGGTTTATAATAAAACCCCTCCGTAAACGCGCGACTTTGCAAAGTTACTAAGTTTCGGTAGCCTATTTCATTTTCACAAAGCAGAATTAAATGAGAAAGTGCACGTTCGCGCCGGTCCACTTTTTCCAGATGATTCGTCGTCACGTAGGTTTCACATCCAATAATGGGCTTAATCCCTCTTTTTTGACAGGCGCGATAAAAATCAATCACACCGTACATCACTCCGTGATCGGTAATGGCCAAGGCCGGCATCTCTAATTCGACTGCTCGATCCACCAAATCCTGGATACGGCAAGCGCCGTCCAATAAACTAAACTCCGTATGATTATGCAAGTGTACAAAGGATGCTGTCATTTTCATTCCTCTTTTTTTATTCTTTCATGTCAAATCATCCGATCAATTGAATCATTTTATTTTTTCAATCCAAAGTCGGTTTTGAGCAAAAATCCACACCGAACAAAACCTTGCATCCAGTAGAAAGGCGATCCTTCCAACTTCTAACGTTACCTCCGTTGCCGGATAAAGATCCAGATTTCATAAAATTGAGACTCCTACAATAATTGGAAAAGTTAAACTACTTGCATTATACCATGAACCTGCATCCGAGAAACGAAACAATAAAAATTTTACAAATTGATTTTTCTTTAACGGAATATGAAAAACTTATATAAACTTCTTGCATTCTATTTACAACTTTGCTATACTATCTCTTAACGTGGAGCCGTGGTGTAGCGGTTAACATGTCGGCCTGTCACGCCGAAGATCGTGGGTTCAAATCCCATCGGCTTCGCCATTTCTGCGGGAGTAGCTCAGTGGTAGAGCACCGGCTTCCCAAGCCGGGTGTCGCGGGTTCGAGTCCCGTTTCCCGCTCCATTTTTTGGATTTTAAAATCGTATACGTTGTGTAACGTTTCTTTGGTTGACGCCTAAAGAAACGTTTTTAACGTCTTGTATGAAAAATGGACGCTGAGTAAAAATCAGCGTCCATTTTTCCTTAAAAAAATCCAACTTATCCGTTTTCTACGGGTTGAACATATTCCATCATCGGAACAACCGGTTCATCTGCACGGATCAGCCCCTGATAAGCCTCGGTTGGTTCCCCATCAATTAAAACTTGTACGGACTCAACTTCCTCCAGAGCACCCAAGGAATTGACTAATCCATACAAGGTTAGAGTCATTCCTGCGCTTCCTCCCATCTGATTTTCTATAAAAGCCTGATTAAAACTCACTTCTAATATGCCATTTTCTTTCAACTCCACCGTCTGTAATTCGGTTCCTTCCGGCATAATTCCATATAACTCGCTATCTTCTTGAGGTCCTGCAATCAGTTCTTGCACAATTTTCGCAGCAAGTGTGGTGCAATCCGTACTTTCTACTTGAACCTGCCGCTTGTCCGCGACTAAGTAGTTCGCGTCGGCATCCGAAAAGTATAAAGTTACCTCCTCTTCATACATCCCTTGATCGCCATTAACCGGCTGAACAGGTTTCTCTTCTGTACAACCCGCTATTGTCAAAACCGCCGCCACAAACACAAAACAAGTTAAATGTTTAAAAAAGCGCATCATTCCGCCTCCTTATGAATATCTCACAAAGTTTTATTCTCTTTTTCATTATACGATATCTTATCGGAAAAAACCTGTTCTATCTTTTTATTTTATTATCCCTTCTATTCATTTATACCGACTTCTTTCTTTTTTCTTTCACAATAAAATTTTCTGATTGACAAAATTTTAATGGAAGAATATACTGCGTTTAGAAATAAGACTCAAGAGTCTTGTTTTGATACTCATTATTTTAAAGGAGAAACTATGCGTACTCTTCAAAGCCAAGGGCAAGAATTTAAAAAACAAGTTATCCTGAAAGACGCTTCTTCCATCCTCGCTAATACACCGTACGAAGCCGTCACT
>CALXSZ010000130.1 GCA_944391275.1 uncultured Syntrophomonadaceae bacterium | reverse complement strand
GTTGCTTCAATCGAAGCTTGAACGGCTTTTTGAATGGTTTTCGGTTGAATGTGATGTTCTTTGTTATAAGCCGTCTGCAAATGACGACGTCGCTCTGTTTCTTGAATCGCATGGGCCATAGACGGCGTTACATGATCCGCATACATGAGGACCCGTCCTTTATCATTTCTTGCCGCTCGTCCAATCGTTTGGATCAACGAACGTTCCGAACGCAAAAACCCTTCTTTATCCGCATCCAAAATGGCAACGAGCGAAACCTCCGGTAAGTCCAAGCCTTCCCGCAGCAGATTGATCCCCACCAAAATATCAAATTCGCCCGCACGGAGTCCCCGTAAAATCTCCATTCTTTCCAATGCGTCAATATCCGAATGCATGTAGCGTACAGCAAACCCCGCTTCTTCCAGATAGCTGCACAGATCTTCCGCCATCCGCTTCGTTAACGTCGTGACTAACACTCGGCAAGAGTCCGCCACGACCTGACGGATTTCCTCCATTAAATCGTCCATTTGATTTTGGGTAGGACGCACTTCAATCATCGGATCCAGAAGACCCGTGGGTCGAATAATCTGTTCAACAACCTGCGTACTATGCGCCAATTCATATTCAGCGGGCGTAGCGCTGACATATATGGCCTGATGAATCCGAGACTGGAATTCCTCAAAGGTAAGCGGCCGATTATCCAAAGCCGAAGGCAATCGGAACCCATATTGGACTAAATTTTGTTTGCGCGCCCGATCCCCGGCAAACATCCCGCGAACTTGCGGAAGCGATACATGGGATTCATCCATAAATAACAAAAAATCTTTTGGGAAAAAATCAATTAGGGTGTAGGGCGGTTCGCCTTTTTTTCGTCCCGTCAAATAACGCGAATAGTTTTCAACGCCTTTACAATAACCGATCTCTCGGATCATTTCCAAATCGAAACGGGTACGCTGCTCGATGCGTTGCGCTTCTAAAAGCATGCCTTCCTCTTTAAAATAAGCCAGTTGTTCCTGCAATTCCTGTTCGATTTCCTCGGCCGACTTCATCATTTGTTCACGGCTGGTGACAAAGTGCGACGCGGGGAAAATCATCGCATGCATCCGCCGCCCATAGACTTCGCCCGTTAAAGGATGGAATTCAACAATGCGATAAATTTCATCGAAAAAAAATTCGATCCGAATGGCCTTTTCCCCTGATGAAGCCGGGAAAATTTCAACCAAATCGCCTCGAACCCGAAAAGTTCCTCGTGAAAAATCCGTTTCGTTCCGCACATATTGACTTTCCACTAACTTTTTCAATAGATCATCCCGAGCGATTGCCATTCCGGGTCGCAACGACACCGCCATTTCATAGTAATCCTGCGGCGCTCCTAATCCATAAATGCAGGATACGCTCGCTACAACAATCACGTCCCGCCGTTCCAATACTGAAGCCGTGGCGGAATGCCGTAATTTATCAATTTCATCGTTAATAGCGGAATCTTTCTCGATATAGGTATCGGTCTGTGGAACATACGCTTCCGGCTGGTAATAATCATAATAGGAGACAAAATATTCCACTGCGTTCTCCGGAAAAAACGTTCGAAATTCGTTATAGAGTTGTCCGGCCAACGTTTTATTGGGCGCCATAACCAGTGTGGGACGCTGTAGGGCTTCAATAACTTTGGCCATGGTAAACGTTTTACCGGAACCGGTTACGCCTAAAAGGGTCTGTTCCCGCGCGCCGTTTTTTATCCCTTCTACTAAATTCTTGATTGCCTGAGGTTGATCTCCGGTCGGAGCAAATTCCGAATGAAGCTGAAACTCCATTTTATTCACCTCTTATTCCCCAACGGATATGTCTCCGGCTGAAGTTTCTTTTAAAATTTCAATCGCCCGTTCCAAAGGAAGATCTTGAAGTAGATCCTCGGATTCTTCAACGGTTTCATCCGGAACAAGACCCACCTCATGGATAGCTTCCCCCTGCAAATTCAAATACTGATTGGTCGTCAGTTTGAGCGCTCCGCCGTCATTTAAAGGAAACAGCACCTGAATAATTCCCTTTCCATACGTTGTTTGCCCAATGAGCTGCGCGCGCTGATTATCCCGCAAAGCAGACGCCAGCACTTCGGAGGCGCTTGCGGTATTCCCATTGACCAACAAAACCAAGGGAATGGGATTGGCCCCGGAGTTGGAATGTTCAATATATAGGACGCCGTGCGCGCCTGCGATCTGTACAATATCTTTATCATCTAAAAAATAGTCGGCAATCTTTAACGCCGCATTATAGTCGCCCCCTCCATTGTCTCTCAAATCCAACACCAAACTTTTTGCTCCCATTGCCTGCAATTCTTCGGTTGCCGTTTGGATTTCCTCTGGCGACTTACTATGGAAAGTGCTCAAATAGATATATCCGATTCCCGCTTCTTCGTCAACCATTTCGCTATAAACCGACGGCACCTCAATGATGGCGCGCGTAATCGTAAAATCTCTTATAGAATCTTCTCCCTCCCGGTGAATGCTCAAAGATACCTGCGTACCCGCTTCCCCTCGCACAAGCGTGTTCACCTCATCCAACGTCATCTCGCTGACCGACGTTCCATCGACAGCGAGCAAGATATCGCCGCTTTGCAGACCAGCTTGCTCTGCTGGCGTGTTGGGAATGGGCGCCATCAAAACAATCGAACCGTCTTCTAAAACGCCCATATAAACGCCAATTCCAGCAAATTCCGCATTCAGTTTTTCCTGTTGTTCCTGCCATTGTTTTGGGGTTAAATAATACGAATAAGGATCATTTAACGAACCGACAATCCCTTCCGTCGCCCCCAGCACCATGGCTCCGCTATCTACATTTTCACGGTACAAGGACTGGGATTCAATGAGAACGATCGAACGCAACAACGTTTCAACACTGGATGCATTGGTTGAAAAAAAGTAGACTCCTAAAATAACTACAAATGTCCCGATCACGGCCATCAAATTTCGAAAAAAATGAAATATATTTTTTCTCATTCATTCACCTGTCTTCCTTATTATTTTCTATCCACATTATTCTCTATTTGCATTATTTTCTATCCGCTGGGCATAGGGAAATAGTGCCTTTAAATATTTTTACATTTTCATCTAACGGTTCTTATTTTATGCCAATTTCCATGGTCTCATCATTTATTTTTACGCTTCATAACAGATAAATTCTTATTTCACAAAAAATAATATCTGAATTTCCTACGAAATAAAGCTATTAAAACGCTAAGTCGACAGCCAGAAATATCTCAATCAAAAACCGCGTCATTTTCCGCATTCTTCCGTTTGTCAAACAAAGTTCTACGGATGCATACGAAAAAATGGTTTCATTTAAAATGTTCAGATAAAATGTTCAGAAGCGAAAAAGAAGGGTGCTGCCTCTTTCTTTTTTTATCGATTAAGAGACAGCTAACCCATTGCTTCATCCTTTTTAACGGGGATTATCCCACATAATCGTGCGGATTGACCGGGCTGCCATTCACACGCACCTCAAAATGCAAATGAGGTCCCGTACTCCAACCCGTGCTCCCCACTTTTCCAATGACTTGTCCGCGTTCGACATTTTGTCCTTCTGAAACCAAAAGGGTCGATTGATGTGCGTAAAGCGTACTTAAATTTCCACCATGACTAATAATCACCATTTTCCCATAAGCATTATTCCATCCGGCAAAAATAACCGTTCCGCTATCCGCTGCTAAAATATCCGTCCCATAACTGGCCCCAATATCCATCCCGGTATGTAACTTATTATATTTTAATATCGGGTGATACCGCCAACCATAGTCCGAAGTAATCGTGCGCGAATTATTCGAAGGCCACAAAAACACGCCGGTTCCCTGAACAATACTCCCGGCCGAACTTCCGCTCTCCAAACTTCGGATCAGATTTTCCAGCATCGCGGATTCGTTTTCTAATTCCTGTTCGGCTCGTTCATAGTTCGCTTGCTCCGCATAAACTTCGTCTAAAATGGCCTGCTGTTCCGCTTTTCGTTGTTCCAGCGCCTGTTTTTTCTCCGTTTCTTCTACTTTTTGTTGTTCTAAATCGCTTTTTTGAATCTCCAAAGAAGTCTTCTCGACTTCTACATCCTCCCGGAGTTGGTTCGTTTTCTGGATTAAGGCTTGATCGTTGTCCAGAATAATTCTTAAATAATCAACCCGGGTTATAAAATCTTGTAAGCTGACCGACTGCAAAAGGACGTCTAAATAATTACTTTCCCCTTCTTCATAAATAACGCACAACCGTTCGCCCAAAATCGCTTGATCTTTCTCAATTTCTTCCTGAAGCTCAATCAGTTTTGCTTCTTTGTTTTGGATCTCCGTTTCCGTTTGGCTGATGTGTTGCGATAACGCTGTTAATTCGACTTCGGAGGCTTCAATTTCTTTCGCAATCGCCGTAATTTCCGCAGTAATCCCGTCTGCCTGCGCCTGTGTTTCCTCAATTTTCTTACGCTGTTCCGCAATTTGTTCATTTAAGCTATCCAGTTGATCTCGCTTTTGCTGAAGTTCATCGGCTATTGCTCTTGTCACTGTAAAAAATCCTACGAAAAATATTGCGCACAACATGAAAACAATCATTTCATTATAATGTTTTTTTAAAAATTGTCCCAAATCTTGCATTCTTTTTCTCCTAGACGTCCATAAATCTACGAACGGAAATAGCCGTCCCCAGCCATCCTAAAAGGAGGCCCGCCGCTAATAATATTCCATAACATCGAAATAACAGGTTATGGTCGGAAATGAGAGGAAAAAGCATCGCATAAGAAGTGTTTGTCCACTCTCGCAATAAAAATTCATAGCCGCCCATTAAAATAATCGCCGCAATAATCGCTCCCATGACCGCCAAGAAAATTCCCTCAATATAAAAGGGACGGGTAATAAATCCATCCCGTGCGCCAATCAACTTCATCAAATAAATTTCTTTGCGGCGCGCAAATATGGATAATCGAATATTAATCCCAATTAAAAAGACAGCCCCTAAAATGGTCATGCCAACGATACATCCGCCCCCCCAGCGTACGCCTTTGGTGATGGCAAAAAGTTTTTCCACGATATCCTGACCATAATTCACGCGGTAAAAACCTTCCATTCCAGCGATTTGTTGCGCTAACGCTTGCACATTCTGCGGATCGGACGCTTTTATACGATAACTATTTGGCAGCGGATTCGATTCCAGCGTCTCTTCCAAATCATATCCGCTGGAGGAATAGCGCGTTTGCATACTGTCCATCGCTTCCTCACGGCTGACAAAATCGACTTCTTCCACCCCGTTCAACCTCAAGAGTTGATCTCTGAGCGCCAAAGCTTGTTCATCGGTATAGGTTTGATCAACAAAAGCAGAAATTTCTACATCGTCAGCTAAGCCCTGCAAATAAGAAGAAATGTTTAAGACCAGTAAAATGGCCACGCCCAGAATAAATAAACTCACCGTTACCGTGGTAACGGTCGCTAGACTAAGAAACCCATTGCGCCGAATAGATTTAAACGCCTCGCTATAATAATATGCACTCTGTCTTCGAAATGTCGTCTTCATCGCATATAAGCCCCGGGCGGCATATCGGCCACCACTTTTCCTTTATCTAAGATCACTACGCGCCGTCTGGCGGTTTTTACCAGTTCTTGAGCATGCGTCGCCATGATAACCGTCGTTCCCGCGCGATTAATATCGTAAATCAGTTCCATAATTTCTTCGGACGTCCGCTGATCCAAATTTCCCGTCGGTTCGTCTGCAATCAAAAGTACCGGATGATTAATAATGGCGCGCGCAATCCCGACACGCTGCTGTTCTCCTCCGGATAATTCATTCGGAAAGGAATGTTCTTTTCCATCCAGCCCAACTTCATGAATAACCGCTTTGACTCGTTTTTTGATATCTCTGGAAGACGCTCCTACCACCATCATGGCAAATGCAATGTTCTCTTCCACCGTTCTGCTTTCCAACAACTTAAAGTCTTGAAAAATCATTCCTACACTGCGGCGCAGATAAGGAATTTCTTTCTTTTTCATTCGTACCAAACTGCGGGAAGCGACAAAAATCTGTCCGGAGGTCGGCCATTCTTCACGGATCAGCATACGAATCAGCGTACTTTTTCCCGCTCCGCTGTGTCCCATTAAAAAAACAAACTCTCCTTGATCAATTTTTAAAGAAATTTGATCTAACGCGGTCACGCCGTTTGGATACGTTTTGGTTAATTCATATAATTCCACCATTATTCCCTGACTCCAACCATTTTTATGAATCTTATTTTAAAAAATTTTTATTTTTCCCGGTAAAACGCCCGAGCCGTCTCCAGAATATCCTCGGGGGTTAATCCATATTCTTTTAACAAATCATCGGGTTTACCCGACTGTCCAAATTGATCTTTTATGCCTATCCTTTTCACCGGGATCGGACACTTCTCGCTGCAAACCTCAGCTACAGCGCTGCCCAGTCCGCCAATCACGCTGTGTTCTTCCACCGTAAGAATTTTTCCACAGCGTCGAGCCAATTTCAAGATCAGTTCTTCATCGATCGGCTTGATCGTGTGCATATCTACGACAGACAAATGGATTCCCTCTTTTTCCAACGCTTCTGCGGCCTCTAGTGCCGGCGCAACCATCCCGCCGCAAGCAATCACCGCCAAATCCTGTCCGTCTTTCAATTCGATCCCTTTTCCCACCGTAAAATCAAATTTTTCATCCGCATACAAAACCGGTATCGACGCGCGTCCTAGGCGTAAATAAGCCGGACCATCCAATGCATATAAGGCTTGTACCGCTTTTTCCGTACTCACGCCATCCGCCGGGACGACCACCGTCATATTGGGCACGCTGCGCATCAAGGAGATATCTTCAATCGCCTGATGGCTCCCTCCGTCTTCACCCACCGTAATGCCGGCATGGGTTGCACAAATTTTTACATTTAATTTGGGATATGCAATTGAATTGCGGATAATTTCAAACGCCCGTCCTACGGCAAATATCGCAAACGAACTCGCAAAACATACTTTCCCTGTTGCCGCCAATCCGGCCGCAATTCCCATCATATTTTGTTCGGCAATCCCTACATTCACAAAACGCTCCGGAAAGGCTTTGGCAAATAGCGCCGTTTTGGTTGATTGGGACAAATCCGCATCCAATACTACCACATCCGTATGCTGTTCGCCCAATTTAACCAATGCTTGTCCATATGCGTCTCTTGTCGCTTGTTTTTTCATTTCTCACGCCCTCTTTCTTATGCCAAATCCTGCATCGCCTGTTGAACTTCTTCGGCATTTGGCGCTTTGCCATGCCATTCCGCTCGATCTTCCATAAAACGAACGCCTTTGCCCTTCGTTGTTTTGGCGATAATAGCTGTTGGACGGCCTTTATTTTGACGCGCTTTTTCGAAGGCTTCTAAAATTTGACGGACATCATTGCCTAAAATACCAATGGTTTCCCATCCAAAAGCCATAAATTTTTGGGCAATCGGTTCGGAACTCATGACGTCCGTGATCTTTCCATCAATTTGTAATCCATTATAATCGACGATCGCAACCAAATGATCCAGATGATAATGTCCCGCTGCCATAGCAGCTTCCCAGATCATTCCTTCTTCCAGTTCCCCATCGCCCAAAAGGGCATAAACTCGGTAATCCCGGTGATCCATCCGGCCGGCAAGCGCCATTCCAACCGCCCAGGACAATCCTTGTCCTAAAGAACCTGTCGAAGCTTCTACCCCAGGAACTTTTCGCATATCCGGATGTCCCTGAAGCGGACTGTGCAACTGTCGCAGATGGTTGAGCCACTCTTTATCAAAGAACCCTTTATTCGCCAAAGCCGCATACAATACCGGCGCTGCATGCCCTTTACTGAGGACAAAGCGATCACGATCGGGATCTTTTACATTTTCTGGGGAAAAATTCATTTCACAAAAGAAAAGAGACGCCATAATATCGGCCGCTGAAAGAGATCCGCCGGGATGCCCCGATCCGGATTTCCCTACCATAGCGATAATATCTCGCCGCAATTGCCGCGCTTGTTTTTCAATTTCTTCAATTTTTTTCGGATCCATCTATTTTCCCCCTCAAAAGTACCTACATCAACAAAATTTTCACTTATCTTTTATTTTAACGCAATCTTTGCCTTTTGGCTACTCACTTCCTGAAAATCCCATTCATTTTATAGGAAATCGATTTTCTTAACAAAATTATTTTTACGAGAAACAAGATTTCTGTTTTTGTAACAATAATATCATAGTTATAATTCTATTATAAACTTCATTTTCATGTTTTGTTTTAAGATCACACAAAAATGGTTGCATAATGATTTGCTTCGAAACACAAAAAATATACTTCCTATAAAAAAAGCCCAAGGTTTTTTCCCCTTGCGCTTTTCTTTGATCGTAATTTAATTCAGAAAATAACTTTTCGTCCACGTTGCCAACCCATAGAAGGCTCCTGCTAATACTAAAATCGTACCAATAATATAGATATAGGTTACAAA
>CALXSZ010000129.1 GCA_944391275.1 uncultured Syntrophomonadaceae bacterium | reverse complement strand
GGATGAACAACTGCGAGAATTGATTGGAACGTCGCAAATCATTACGCCGGATGGAATCAGCATTGTTTGGGCCACAAAAAAATTCCGCGATCCGGTTCCGGAACGCATTACGGGGATTGATTTAATGGAACGCTTGTGCCGCGAGGCGTCCGCAAACGGATGGCGGATATTCTTATTGGGCGGAGCGCCTGGAATTGCGGAAAAAGCCGCGGAAAATTTACAACGGAAATATCCGGGGCTGATCGTTTCTGGGACGCACGACGGATATTTTACCGAGGAAGAGACCCCGCGAATTGTCCAGCAGATCAAGGATCAACGGACGGATTTGTTATTCGTCGGGATGGGCGCGCCAAAACAGGAATTTTGGATTCGCCGGAATATGTGGCTGAGTCAGGCAAAGGTTTCGATGGGCGTTGGCGGCAGTTTTGACGTGATTTCAGGCGCGAAAAAGCGCGCGCCGCAATGGATCATCCGATTGCATTTGGAATGGCTGTACCGTCTCATCCAAGAACCGGCCCGTTTGAAACGCCAGCTTGTTTTACCCAAATTCGTCTGGTTGGTATGGAAGGAATCTATGAGGAGTGCGGAAACGGCCCGAGAAGAGGAATAAAAAGAAAAAAAGTTTATGAAAAAAGCAGGATGCACGCCTGCTTTTTTTAAACCTATTTGGTCAAAAAAAGTCAAAAAATTTTTAAAAACGCTTGACATTTCTTCTCCGAACCGATAAAATAAACTTAAAGTCAAATAAAGTCAAAGAGGGGATGGGGATGTCAAAGAGTTTGACCGACCGGATTGAACAATATATCAAAACGCTGATTGAACGAAGCGCGAACAAACAGATTGAAATTCAACGGATGGAATTGGCGGAAACGTTTTCCTGCGTGCCTTCCCAGGTAACCTATGTCGTGGCGACCCGGTTCGGGCCGGAGAGCGGCTATTTAGCTGAAAGTCGGCGCGGAGGCAGCGGATATATGCGGATTCGTAAACTTGATTTTTATTTGCCGACGCAAGAGGAAGATGTCGTGGATAGGTGGCTTTTTAATCTTTATCGTCAAAAACGTCTGACTGAACGCGAATGCTTTTTAGCCAGTTGTTTCTATCATCAGGCGCTGGAGGTATTGCCGCTGTCCGGTGAAAAGAAAATGGAGCTTTTGCGCCAAAGCATTGAACAATTTTTAAAAAGACAAGAAAATTCTTAGGGGATTTTCTTTCCAATATATAGAAAAAATAAAGAACCTTTTATACAAGAGAAAAGAGGGATGAAAGATGGCATATTGCGATCATTGTAAAAAAAATCCAGCGACCATGCATATGATCCAATTTATCAACGGAGAACGGACCGAATATAATTTATGTGAGGAATGCGCTGCGGAAATGGGCGGAAGCTTGTTTTTGCCGGATGCGCAATTTTCGTTGCCCAATCTTTTGGGAAGCGTTTTCGAGAGTGTTTTAGGCGGCGCGCAAGCTCATAAAAGTCAAACGAAAATCTGCCCTAGCTGTAAAACGCCTTTTAGCGAAGTCGGGAAGACCGGAAAAGTAGGGTGCAGCGACTGTTACGCCGCTTTTGCAGATGAAATTGAATCTAGTTTACGGCGTGTGCAAGGGAATGCGCAGCATGTTGGGAAAATCCCAGCGCGCAATGGAAAACCCGCGCAAATGCGCAAACAAATTGAACGTTATAAACAACAACTTCAGAAAGCGATCGGAATGGAAGAATACGAAAAAGCTGCGGAATTCCGCGATAAAATCAAGGAATTGGAAAAACAATTATGATCGGTAGCAGCGAAAAAAGCGTTGAGAGGAGGATTTTGTATGCTGGAAGCATTATTAAATACAGATACCGTTAAATGGGCGGAAATGCCGAAAGAAGAAAAGAATGGGATCGTGGTGAGCAGCCGTGTGCGCTTGGCAAGGGATTTAAAACAGGTGCCCTTTCCCCATCGCCTGAATGCCGAAACGGGAGAAGCGTGCGTGAAACTGTTGGAACAGGCTTGGCAAAGCTGCCAGGTGCAGCTGCCGCAATTTGAATGGAAAAATCCCGAAGAACTGACGGATGAGGAAAAACAATTGCTGTTGGAAAAGCGGATGATCACGCCCAAATTTGCGGAAAACGCGAAAAAATGGGAGCGATTGCTGGTGAAAGAGGACGGTTCGCTTTCCGTATTATGTAATGAAGAGGACCACTTGCGGATTCAATGTATGTTGCCGGGGTTGGCTTTAGAAGAATGTCTGCGTGAAGCGAATCAATTGGACGACTGTTTGGAACAAGTGCTCGATTATGCGTTTGACGAGCGCTTTGGGTACTTGACGGCTTGCCCAACGGACGTCGGTACGGGGATGCGGGCGTCCATTCTGCTTCATCTGCCGGCTATCCGCATGTCCGGACAATTGTCGAAAGTGGTGCAAAATATGTCGCAACTGGGATTGAATATGCACGGCCTTTATGGGGACGGAACAAAGGCCTTTGGCAATCTCTATCAAATCTCCAACCAAATCACGATTGGTCAGAGTGAAAAAGAGATTTGTTCCTTCTTGGAGACCGTAGCGGGACAGTTGGTGGAACAAGAGAAACAATTGCGCGAAGATTTAAAACAAAAAAACCCATATCCGTTCATTGACCGCATCACGCGCGCAAACGGTTTGTTACGCAACGCGTATATGTTGGACGCCGCGGAAGCTTTATCGTTGCTGTCCGACTTGCGGTTGGGAGTCGATATGGGAATTATAGAAGAAATCCCGACGTCGGTAATCAATCAGATGACCTTATTATCGAATCCGGGCCATTTGCAAAGAAAAGCCGGCAGAAAATTGTCGGCGATCGAGAAAGATAATCTGCGTGCAAAATTCATTCAGGAAAAATTATCGGTTGCGAAAACTTCGTGATCGAATCATTATAGGAGGCGAAACGATGTTTCGAAGATTTACCGAACGAGCTCGAAATACCCTGCTGTATGCCCAGGATGAAGCCAAAAAAATGGGGCAAGCCGCTATTGGAACCGAACATGTGTTGTTAGGGCTCCTGCGCGATCGAGACAGCATGGGTTCGCGGGCTCTACTGGAAATGGGCGTCGATTTTGACAGCCTGAGAGAAGATATTCACGAATTTTTGAGCGTACAGCCGCAACAAGAAGGCCCGGTTTTTGAGGATCTACCCATTACGCCGCGCGTCAAGCGGGTGTTTAACCTGGCCTTTGACGAAGCCCATCAGCAGGGAGTGAATTATGTTGGGACCGAACATCTGCTTTTGGGATTGTTGCGAGAAGAAGAAGGCGTTGCCTGTCAAGTGATGCGCGTGATCGGCGTGGAATATCGAGAGGCGAAAGAACAGATTCGCGCGTTATTGGGCGGAGATGAAAGACAAGAAATTCCCAAAGAGTTCGATCGGAGGTATGAGAGCGGAAGAACGCCGGGTACGAATAACCGTCGGCCTCGCGCGAAAAGTCGGACGCCGGTGCTGGATAACTTTGGACGTGATTTGACGAAAGAAGCCCAGGAACAGCGCCTGGACCCGGTAATCGGCCGGGAGAAAGAAATTGAACGCGTCGTTCGAATTTTATCTCGACGGACCAAAAACAACCCAGTATTAATTGGGGATCCGGGCGTTGGGAAGACGGCGATTATCGAAGGGCTTGCCCAACGCATTGTGGATAATATGGTGCCGGAGATTTTAGCGCATAAACGGGTGGTGTCGCTGGATTTATCCGGGATGGTAGCCGGAACCAAATACCGCGGCGAGTTTGAGGATCGCCTGACGCGGATGCTTCAAGAAATTAAAAATTCCGGCGAGGTAATCCTTTTCATCGACGAGCTGCATACCATTGTGGGCGCCGGAGCGGCTGAAGGCGCTATTGACGCGGCCAATATCCTGAAACCTTCCCTGGCGCGCGGCGAATTCCAGTGCGTCGGCGCGACGACCATTCAGGAATACCGCAAATATGTGGAGAAGGACGCCGCCTTGGAAAGACGGTTCCAGCCGATTACCGTGGATGAACCTTCCCAGGAAGAAAGCGTGGCGATTTTAAAGGGATTGCGGGACCGGTATGAAGCGCATCATGGCGTGAAAATCAGCGACGACGCCATCGAGGCGGCCGTGCGGTTATCCGCCCGCTATATCAGCGACCGGTTTTTGCCGGATAAAGCCATCGACCTCATTGACGAGGCCGCTTCCCGGGTAAATCTGGCCGGTTACGTATTGCCCGAGGACCTAAAAGTCCTGGAACGCGAGCTGCAAGCGGTCAACAGCGAAAAAGAAAACAGTATTAAAGAGCAAAATTATGAAAAAGCGGCCCATCTGCGCGATCAGGAAAAAAATCTGAAACAACAGATCGCGGATAAACGCCAGGAATGGCTCAATCAACGAACCCTGCACACCGGACAGGTGACGGAAGAAGATATTGCCGAGATTGTTTCCGGGTGGTCGGGGGTACCTTTGAATAAAATTGCTTTAGACGAAGGCCAGCGGCTTTTGGCGCTGGAACAAGATCTGCACCGGCGTGTGATTGGACAGGATGATGCGGTGGCGGCAGTGGCGCGCGCGGTCCGGCGTGCGCGGGCCGGACTGAAATCCCCGAAAAAACCGATTGGGTCCTTTATTTTCCTGGGGCCGACCGGCGTAGGGAAGACTGAGTTGGCTCGCGCTTTAGCGGAGAGCATCTTTGGCACAGAAGACGCTATGATTCGGTTGGATATGTCCGAATACATGGAAAAACACACCGTAGCTCGGATGGTTGGTGCGCCTCCCGGATATATTGGCCACGATGAAGGCGGCCAGCTGACGGAGAAAATCCGTCGCAAACCGTATTCGGTGGTGTTGTTGGATGAGATTGAAAAGGCGCATCCGGATGTTTTTAATGTATTATTACAAGTTTTAGAGGATGGACATTTAACCGATGGCCAAGGCCGAACCGTTAATTGCAGCAATACGATTATTATTATGACGTCAAACGTCGGAGCGGAAAACTTGCAGCGCAGCCGAGTGATGGGCTTTAGCAGCTCCACGCAGAACGGCGTGGATTACGAAAGAAGCCGCGCTCAGGTTCTGGAACAGATGAAAGATACGTTCCGCCCCGAATTTCTGAACCGAATTGATGAAATCATCGTATTCCATCATTTAACCGAAGATGAATTAGCCCGTATTGCAGAAATCCTGTTGGAAGAAGTCAAAAAACGGGCTGCCGAACAGGATTACCGGTTGGAGATTAGCGAACGCGCGCGCAAGAGAGTCCTGAAGGACGGATACGATCCGGCTTATGGCGCGCGGCCGCTCAAACGTGCCATCCAGCGTTTAATCGAAGATACGGTTTCCGAAGCGTTGTTAGCCGGTACCTTCCAGCCGGGAGACGTGATCCAGGTGGATACGGACGAGGATGACCAAATGGTTGTCCGGAAGGCAAATGAATCGGTTTTTCAACCTTGTTAAACATTTTTATATGTTATCTAGACCCCGACTCTGCGTACCCACAGGAATCGGGGTCTTGCTGGTAAAAGCTTCTTTTGGGGCGATGGAAGGATAAAAATAGGTCTGTATACTTTCATCATTTATTCATAAAAGGAAACCGATTTATGTTATAATAAAGTATTCCTTAAGATTTTTTTAACAGGAGATACCCAATGGCAAAAAATGTTACACGTTTTTTCTGTAAGGAATGTGGGTATGAAAGCATCAAATGGGTGGGGCGATGCCCCGGATGCGGAGAATGGAATACCTTTACCGAAGAAAAAGTCACGATGGGTTCCGGGAAAAGAAAAACCATTTTCCCGGTTCAAGAAGCGGTTTCTTTAGCGGATGTTGAACAACGAAAAACAGAACGCCTCACGACAGGTATACCCGAATTTGACCGGGTTTTGGGCGGAGGCCTGGTGGCAGGTTCGCTCATTCTGTTGGGAGGAGATCCTGGGATCGGGAAATCAACGCTGCTTCTGCAAGTCGCAGGCAATCTAGCGCAGTCCGGCTCCAAAGTTCTGTATTTGTCCGGAGAGGAATCATTGAGTCAATTGCGATTGCGTTCGCTGCGCTTACACATCAATGAACCGAATGTGTATGTATTAAACGATCCGGATTTGGAACATCTGGAAAATACGTTGGATAAGATTCAGCCGGAACTGATCATGATTGATTCGATCCAAACCGTTTTTTTGAGCAGTGTGGACGGAGCGCAGGGGAGCGTTACGCAATTAAAGGAATGTACGGCGCGCTTGATGAGCCTGGCGAAGTCCAGCGGACGGATCTTCTTTATTGTTGGGCATGTTACGAAAGAAGGCGCGCTGGCCGGTCCGCGCATGCTGGAACATATGGTGGACGTCGTAGCGTATTTTGAGGGCGAGCGAAATTATCATTACCGCATTTTGCGCGGGATCAAAAACCGCTTTGGCTCAACCGACGAAATTGGCGTATTTGAAATGAGCGCTCAAGGGTTGTTGCAGGTCGCGGAACCGGCCGTAGTTTTTCTACAGCAACGCGAGGAACATGCGCAAATAGCCGGCAGTGCCGTTGCGGTTAGTTTCGAAGGGACCCGCCCGCTTTTAATCGAAGTGCAAGCTTTAGTGGCTTCAACGGGATCTTCGTATGCCCGACGAATGGCAATGGGAATCGATCAGAACCGGTTGGCGCTGATTATTGCCGTATTGGAGAAAAAATGCGGATTTCATCTGGCCCATAACGACGTTTATGTGAAAATTACGGGCGGAGTGTTTTTACGGGATCCTTCGGTAGACTTAGGCGTTGCTGCGGCAATTTTATCCAGTCATCAAGACCGGCCCTGGCCGCCCAAAATGGCGTTCGTGGGAGAACTGGCGCTGTCCGGGGAAGCGCGCCCCGTCCCGTTTATGGCCTCCCGCATAAAGGAAGCCCGAAAATTAGGATTTTCCGCTCTGGTTTTGGCGCACGGACTAGGGCGGCATGAGAAAGAACAGGCGCAAGGCATAAAGATTATCGAAGTGCGCGATATTTACGATTTATATCAACTTTTTTTATCTTAAACCGCAAAGGATGCAAGAAATATTCATTGCGAATGGCTGAAAAGCTCGACGATTCCGATTCATTGTCCGGAAAGACCGGAATTTGTCTGAAAGAAGTTAAAATCCTCTAAAAAACCAACAATTTTCATTTGAAAGCCGTCGCTTACGAACAAGGAATCCATAGGTCTATGGCGAATTCATCGAGAAGAAATGTATTTTTGATGGAAGAAAGAAGGTGAGAAGAATGGATCCAGTTGAAAATAACGCATGGCGTAGGATGACTATGCTGCTGTTGTCAGCAATTATTACCACGATAAGCGGATTTCTGTTTTATATTCATTTCCGATTGGACCAAGGATATGTGATTGCAGGCGGAGCCATTGCTTTTGTTTTACTTTACTTTTTCCTGCAACAATTGTGGGAACTCGCTGTGAAAACGGTACGAGCCTTTATGCGTATGTTGGAGAATACTGCGACGGAAACCATCCTGGGAGGGACTTTAGGCCTTTTAGTAGGCGTCCTTTTGGGGATGTTGTCGGGGATTCCGTTTTATAATGTGCCGTTTGTAGGGACTTATTTAGCTATTATCATTTTTCTTTTATTTAGTTATTTCGGATTGAAAATTGGGGTGGCAAGAGCCTCGGATCTTTTGCATAGACCCCTCTTTCAGCGAAAGAATCGGGAGGAAGGGAAAAAGGGTTCGGCCGCTTTTGTTCCGAACCGGAAGGTTGTGGACACCAGTGCGATTATTGACGGACGGATTTATGACGTGGCGTCGAGTCATTTTTTGGAAGGGACGCTTATCATCCCGCAGTTTGTAATTGAAGAATTACAGCATATTGCTGATTCGGAAGATTCCATTCGCCGGGCCAAGGGACGCCGGGGACTGGATATCCTGAGCCAAATGCAGAAAAATCCGGATGTTTCAGTTGAAATTTTAGACGAACCCGTCGAAGAAGAACGCGAAGTAGATATGAAGCTGCTGCGATTGTGTCATAAATTTCAGGCCGCGATTATTACGAATGATTATAATTTGAATAAAGTAGCGGAATTGCAGGGAATTCGTGTGTTGAACATTCATGAATTGTCCAACGCCTTAAAAATTGTTGTATATCCAGGCGAAACGATCGCCATTAACGTCATCAAAGAAGGAAAAGAGGCCCGGCAGGGAGTCGGATATCTGGAGGACGGAACGATGGTGGTCGTAGAAGACGGACGAGGCCTAGTTGGAAAAAATGTCGACGTTACAGTGACCAGCGTCTTCCAAACTGCAGCGGGAAGAATGATTTTCTCGCGACGCGCGAAGGAGGGCCATGTCATGCCGATGTTGATCGAGAATGCTTCTCATCGAGCGTAAGAGAATAAGGAAAAGGAAAAGAAAAGGAAAAAATAAATGACGCCTAAAATTTATGTGATTTTAGCCGCCGCAGGGAGCAGTCGCCGGATGAAGCGGGCAGATGGAGTGAACAAGCTCTATCTGCCCCTTTGTAAAAAACCGGTTTTGGCGCACAGCATCGCTTTTTTTGAGGCGATTCCTTTTGTGGAGGAAATCGTCCTTGTGGCGGCCGAAAAGGAGATGGATCATTGCCGGTTAAAAGTGGTGGAACCCTTTCACTTTAAAAAAGTTTCTGCCATTATTCCAGGAGGGGACGAACGGCAACAGTCGATTTTTCAGGGATTAAAATTTTTATCGAAAAAAGAAGAAGATACTGTACAATGGGTGGCTATCCATGACGGCGCGCGCCCCTTTTTAGAAGAAAAACTATTTACGGAGCTTTTCCGGCGGGCCCAGCAAACCCACGCTGCCGTGCCGGGCGTCTTCGTGAAGGATACCATGAAACAAATTGATGCGTCAGGCAATGTGATAAGCACGCCGCCCCGCGCGCAGCTGCGAGCCGTCCAAACGCCGCAAATTTTTTATTTTCCTGAGCTTTGGAGGGCGTATCAAAAAGCGGAAGCGGACCATTTTATCGCGACGGACGACGCTATGATTTATGAAAAATATATTGGAAACGTGCAAGTGGTCGATACCATGTGGGATAATATGAAAATTACAACGCCGGATGATTGGGCATGGGCGCAGTACCGCGCCGAGTCCCGTGTACGGGAAGAAAGGACGAACATGTCGATTGGGATAGGATATGACGTGCATGCACTGGTTTCGGGAAGGCGTTTGATTCTGGGCGGGGTAGAGATCCCCCATGAAAAGGGGCTGCAGGGCCACTCGGACGCCGACGTACTGGTGCATGCCATTTGCGACGCTCTTTTGGGGGCGGCGGCGCTAGGCGATATTGGGCAGCATTTTCCGGATACGGATCCGCAATTTTTGAACGTGGATAGCCTCAAACTGCTCGAGGCGGTCGGAAAACTGCTTCAAAGGAACGGGTATCGGGCGAGTCACATTGACAGCGTAATAATCGCGCAGAGACCAAAGCTGGCGCCGTATATTCCGCAAATGCGAGAAAAAATCGCGCAGCGCCTGGACATTCCGGTTGAACGACTCAGTATCAAAGCCACGACTACGGAGCATTTGGGATTTACCGGACGGGAAGAAGGCATAGCGGCGCAGGCGGTCGCGCTCCTTGAAAAAAATGGATGATCCATTGGGAAACCGCGGGAAATTGTTTGACAGAAACAGCGAACGGTGCTACGCTTGACATATCGATTCCAATGACGTTGGAAAGAAATTTTTGAAACGCAGGGAAAGAGAGGGAAGGATGGATGGAAAAGGTCACAGTCCGGTTTGCGCCCAGTCCCACAGGACCCTTACATATTGGCGGCGCCCGGTCCGCGTTATTTAATTATTTGGAAGCGCGCCATACGGGCGGCCGTTTTATCGTCCGCATTGAGGATACCGATTTGGAGCGCTCCAAGCGGGAATTTGAGGATGAAATTATTCAATCGCTGAAGTGGTTGGGGTTGGATTGGGACGAAGGCATTGTAGTCGGTGGGGAGAACGGTCCCTACCGGCAGACGGAACGTTTGGAGATTTACCAGCAATATGTCCGGAAATTATTAGAGGAAGATCAAGCGTACTACTGTTTTTGCACGGAAGAAGAACTGGAGAAAGAACGGGAACAACAAATGGCAGCCGACGGATTGGTACGTTATTCCGGAAAATGCAGCCATCTGAGCCGGGAAGAAGTTCAAAAACGGATCGCTGCTGGGGAAAAACCAGCCGTCCGCTTGCGGGTTCCTCCGGGAAAACAACTAGAAGTGCATGACTATGTGCGTGGAGACGTTCGCTTTGATACCGATACGATGGGCGATTTTATTATTGTGAAAAACGACGGGATTCCGGTTTATAACTTTGCGGTGGTGTTAGATGACGTCTTGATGGGGGTGACGCTCGTCATGCGTGCTGAAGAACATTTGTCCAACACTCCGCGTCAGCTACTGATTTATCAGGCGCTGGGATTCCCGACTCCGGCATTTGCGCATGTTTCCCTGATCCTAGGCAGCGACCATCAGAAAATGAGCAAGCGCCATGGCGCAACGTCGGTTATGGCGTACCGGGAAATGGGCTATTTGCCGGAGGCTGTGTTTAATTTTCTGGCGCTTTTGGGATGGTCTCCAGAAGGAGAACAGGAAATTATGACGCAGGAAGAAATTATTGCGCAGTTTGATGTGAATCGCGTATCCAAAAGTCCGGCGGTGTTTGATCTAAATAAACTCAATTATATCAATCAGCAGCACATCAAACGGCTTTCACTGGAAGAATTTAAGAGGCGTATGCGCCCGTATCTGGAGAATTCCGAATTTTCAGAGGATATAAAAACCTTGAGTGAAGAAAAATATTCGGTGTTGGCCCAAGCTCTAAAGGATCGGTTGGTTTGTTTGGCCGACGTGAAAGACCAGGCGCGTGTATTTTTGCGTCGACAGGAACCGGAAAAAGAAGCCCAAGAATTGCTTGCAATACCGGAAAATCAGGCGATGCTGAAAACCTTTGCGGAAGAATTTTCCGCTTTTGATTTTCAGGAAGCGGCGGAAATAAAGAGTTTTATCAAAAAATTCATCAAAAATCATCAATTGAATGCCAAAAACGTATATATGCCTTTAAGAAGCGCCCTGACCGGCGTTACGCATGGGCCGGATTTACCGTGGCTTATTCTGTTTTGGGATAAACAAGAAACGTTAGACCGAATTTGGACCGCGTTAGAATAGTTGTATAAAAATAAAAATTATTCAGCCAGGACTACCGTATTGTGAAAGAACGGATGGTCCTGGTTTTTCGTGTGTGGAACCTAAAATATTCGTTTTTTTAGAGGAGAGAAATTGCAGAAAGATTCGTTAAAATGTTTTAAAATACAGAGAAAATATGATATAATAAAAATATAAAAATTTTCTATTCCCAAAGGAGCTGGAATAAGAGCTTTTTTGGAGATAAACACGAAAGGAGCGAAAGATGGATTTAAAAAATGATTTAAAAAATTTCAAAGGAATCAATCTCTTATTTTTAACGGCGTCCGGAATCATTAACGCCATTGGCGTGACGATTTTTTTGACCCCAGTAAGCCTGTATGACAGCGGTATTTCCGGAACCTCTATTTTGCTTTCCCAAATTACTCCTTTATCCCTCTCTGTTTTTCTATTAATCTTGAATGTCCCTCTATTTTTGTATGGATTGAAAAGACAAGGACTCGTTTTTACGATTTATGCCATTTATGCAGTAACCATTTATTCGCTGGCCGCCTGGCTCATTACCGATGTGCTGCCGGTGGACGTTCGCTTTGCCTCCCCGTTAGCCGGATCGGACCTCTTGCTTTGCGCGTTGTTTGGCGGACTCATCTCCGGGATTGGCAGCGGGAGCGCGATTCGATTTGGCGGAGCGATGGACGGCATTGAAGTGATGGCCGTCATATTTGCCAAAAGATTGGGCATTACGGTTGGGACATTTGTAATGATCTATAATGTAATTCTCTACATCCTGTGCGGAGTGGTTCTGCAAAGCTGGATTTTACCGTTATATTCGATTGTCACCTATGGAGCCGCGTTAAAAACGGTTGATTTTATCGTAGAAGGGATTGATCGATCCAAATCCGCTATGATTGTCACAGAGAAGCCCGAACCGGTAGCTTCCGCGTTATCCGAAGAATTTAAATGCGGTATTACGATGATGGATGCGAAAGGTTATTACTCGAGCAAATCGAAGACCGTTCTTTATATGGTGGTAAATCGTTTTCAAATTGTTCGTATGAAAGATATTATTCACGCCAACGATCCGTCCGCTTACATTGCGATTTCGGACGTGGCCGACGTTTATATGCATATACGGGAAGAGAAAGAAAGATCGTCATGAAAAAAATCGAACCGAAAAGATAAATTCGGTTCGATTTTTTAACGGTCGTTTTCTGAGAAAAACTGTTTATACAGAACAGATTTTTGCAAACCGTATGTTTTGGCTTGTTGGCGGATGGCATCTTTTTTATTTACACCAGAAGCAATTAACGCCTGGGTTTCTACAACGATCTCCTGGAGAGATCGAGTGGGGGGATCCGGCGTATAGCCGCCAATGAGTACGCAGAATTCTCCGCGCGGCTCATGTTGGCTGTAATAGTCGCATATCGTTTGCGCTGAACCAAACCGGACGTCCTGAAACTTTTTGGTGATTTCTTTGACAACCGCCACCGGACGCTGCTCCCCCAAAACCGCACGCAGATCCTGAAGCGACGCCCGCAGCCGATGGGGGGCTTCGTAGAAAATTACCGTGCGGCTTTCTTCCTGAAAATCCGAAAAGAAATCTTTTCGGGCAGACTTTTTTTCCGGAGCAAATCCCATAAAAATGAATGGACTACCGGGAAGGCCCGATAATACTAAAGCGGCGATGCAGGCAGAGGGACCGGGGATAACCTCCACCGGGATCTCAAGCGCCTGGGCGCGCGCAATTAACCGATTCCCCGGATCGGAAATCACCGGCATGCCGGCGTCGGAAACGACCGCCAGATTCTTGCCTTCTTGCAACCAGGTTAAAAGCTGATCCTCACGCTGAACCGGACTGTGTTCATGATAGCTGATTAAACGCTTTTTGATTTTGTAGCGATTTAAAAGTCGGACGGTATGCCGGGTATCCTCACAAGCAATCAAATCCACCCTCCGGAGCGTTTTTAGTAGCCGAATACTCACGTCTTCTAAATGGCCGATTGGGGTTCCGCAAATATATAACGTCCCGGGCGACGGCGAGATATTTTGCATGCCTTTATCGCTTCCTTTCTGTAAAACCATCATTCGTTTTCCTGCATGCCGTACCAGGCAAGAATTTCCTCACTGTATTTCCCGTTTTCTTGGTAAATCCATAAAGGCGATTCGATTTTGAGCGAAGCTTTGGAGCGCTTTACGGCCTCGGCCAAGAACAGGACGGCAGGTTGGCCCGGACGCGGATGAACGAAGCGGAGACGAGATAAAGAAAATTTTGATTCGTTCAAGTATCCGATCCATTCGCTCAGTCTTTCTGCACGAAGAATCAGGGCCAGTTTCCCTCCTGGTTTAACTAAATATTGAGCCGCTTTTAAGACGTCGGGCAGCGTGACCAAAAGTTCATGCCGCGCAATCGCTTTTTCCGGGAGCGGATTTAAAACGCCCTCCCCGGAACGAAAAAAAGGCGGGTTGCTGTATACCAAATCGTACGCGTTCTTGGGCAGGAGGTTTTCAATCTGTACAATATCTCCCTGGATGATCCGAATTTGTTCGGTTAAGCGATTGTTCTGAATGTTGCGCTGAGCTTGATTAAAGAGCGTTTCCTGAATTTCTACTCCCTCCAGAAAAAGCGAGGGTTTTCGTGCGGCCAGCAAAAGAGCGATTACCCCGTTGCCGGTTCCCAACTCCGCCGCTGTGTTTACGTTATCCAGAGCCACCCACATGGCCAAAAGAACGGAATCCAAAGAAAAACGGTAACCGGAGCGACTTTGCAATAACTTCATGCCGTGAAGCAATAAATCATCGAATGTTTCCTCTTCCTGCGGCAGAAAAAGCCAGGACGCATTTTCTTTCCGATTCATTTTTTCTCCATGAAAGCGACGCAAAATAAACAATCCCCATCTAAAACCTGTCCGAAAAATTCCGAACAAACGTGATAGCCGGAACGGTAAAGCGCGCCCAAATTCTCATAATTTTCCCGCTGCAATTGACGTTTAATCCGTTCATCTACTTCAACTTCCGGCTGTGGGGGCGGAAGTTCGTTCCAGTGTTCTTCCAGAAGCGCAACTCGTTCTTTGAGTTCCCCGACCTCCAGTACCATCTCATGAATAATTCTCGTCAGTTCCAGCAGACTCTTCTCGTCCGTCATAGGTTTCCACGGCCTTTCCTTTTGCGTCTTCTTCCGCATAAATTTCTGATTCATACCGTAAACAGCACATTAAACGACTGCAAACGCCCGAAATTTTCGTTGGGTTTAAAGATAGATTCTGTTCTTTAGCCATGCGGATGGAAACGGGCGCAAATTCGCCCAAGAAGCGCTTACAGCATAATTCCTGTCCGCAAGAACCGATCCCGCCGAGCATTTTGGCTTCGTCCCGCACGCCAATCTGGCGCAGTTCGATCCGCGTTTTGAAAATGGCGGCCAAATCCTTTACCAATTCGCGAAAATCGACGCGGTTTTCCGACGAAAAATAAAAGATCACTTTACTCAAATCAAACGTATATTCTACATCAATTAAGTGCATGTCCAATTGATGCTCTTTAATTTTCTGTTTGCAAATCTCAAAAGCCTTTTTTTCCCGTTCTTTATTCGCTTCATGTTTTTTCAAATCCAAATCGGTTGCCAAACGACTGACTTTTTTCAAAGGCAAGATTAATTGTTCATCCGGAATGTCGCGTTTTCCCAGAGCAACCTCTCCCAGCTCAATTCCGCGGACCGTTTCCACAATCACCCGGTCGCCCGCGGCGATATCAAACTCGGAACATTCAAAATAATAGATCTTGCCGGCCGGTTTGAAACGGATTCCTACTACGAATGCCATCGTTCATCCTCCTTTCTATTCATGAATAATCGTTCATAATATACAATGCAGACGCATGTCTGCCTTTACGTTCATCCTGCTACGCAATGGTATAAGGCCCAGGCGATATTGATACAAACGCTGGAAGTATTTACATTCCCCGTATAATATCTCCATAACAACGAAACGCGCGCCCAATTTTTAGTGAAGACGTCGGACGAGACAAAGGTCGTCGAATTTTTCAATACCTGCGCTTCGTCGAGCAGCATGAGCTGCGGACGTCCGGTTTCTTCCTTAATTCGCTGATCGCGCAGCAGAATCCAGATGAAGTTAAATAAGGGTTTTCCTTCTTTTTCCAGAGCCTTGGCCAGTGCGAATACCGCGCTGCGACGGCCTGTCTGTAAGTCCGCAATTAAATCCAGCGCCTTCTTCCTAAGTGCGGAAAAATCGGTCTGGAGAAACGCAAGAGCCAAAGAAATATCCCCGCCGCTCACGCAAGCAATTTCACGTGCAGACGCATCAGAACAACCCTGTTCTTTTAAAAAAGAAGCGAGTTCTTCTTCCTGGATCAGAGGGAAGGGTAAAATCCGACAGCGAGAACGAATGGTTTCCAATATCGTTTCCTGATCGGATACTAAAATGAGCGTGGCATACTCCGGCGGTTCCTCCAACGTCTTCAGCAATGCGTTGGCCCCTTCCGGACTTAAAGCGTGTGCTTCAGATAGAATGGCCACCTTATGCTGCGCCTGATAGGGTTTATATCCCAACCAAGGGATGAGTTCCTCGGTGATTTGCGTTTTGGTCAGGACCGTTTTGTTTTCCGGGCGCGACAGGATCAGTAGATCCGGATGCGTTTGTTCTTTAAAAAACAAGGCGGCATGCGGATCGCTTTGCGCCAACATGCCAAAAGCCATTCGG
>CALXSZ010000128.1 GCA_944391275.1 uncultured Syntrophomonadaceae bacterium | reverse complement strand
AAAAAAATTTAAAACTCTATGCAAATCTTGCATAGAGTTTTTTTTTATTCCTTCTCTTGTCCTCCCTTAGGAGGACCGATTTATAACTTATATGGCAGGAAACTTCACTCGATCATACAACCTTCTGCCATGGAAAAGTAGCGTGCTCTTTTCCATTTATTTGGCGCGTTTTTTTTCATTGTTTCAAATCTCTTCTTCAAACAACTCAAGAATTTCCTCAGCCGTCATAGACGAAAGAATACTTCCCACTCCGATAATTGAATCAGCCAATTCTTGTTTTTTTCTTTGCAGATAAAGGATTTTTTCTTCTATACTGTCCTTGGTAATGAGTTGATAAACTTGTACGCGATTTTTTTGCCCGATACGATGCACGCGGTCTGTCGCTTGGTTTTGCGCGGAAGAATTCCACCAAGGATCATAATGGATAACGATATCGGCCGCCGTGAGGTTTAATCCGGTTCCTCCTGCGCGAAGCGATATAAGAAAAACCGGAACGGAATCATTTTGAAAACGTTCAACCATTTGCATGCGCGTTTCTTTAGGCGTCGCGCCCTCTAAGCAATAAAAAGAGATGTTTTCTTTCTTCAAACGCTCTCCAATCACAGCCAACATGGATGTAAATTGAGAAAAAAGCAAAATTTTGTGCCCCGCTTCTACGCTATTGCGAACAATTTCCATACATAATTCAAGTTTTCCGCTACCCCCCCGATAATCTTCATAATATAGCCGCGGATGGCAACAAAGTTGCCGCAACCGCATCAAAATGGAAAGAAGCATAAATTTAGAGGAAGCCAATCCACGTTGTTTGAGCTGTTCTTGAAAATCCCGTCGCATCAGCATGACGTTTGCACGGTACAATTTTCTTTGTTCCGGCTCCATTTCAGCCGGTAAAACCGTTTCAGTTTTTTCAGGCAATTCTTCTAAAACGTCTTTTTTCATTCGACGCAGTAAAAAAGGCGCGATCATTTGATTCAAACGATGCAATGCTCGGGTATCGCCTTCTTTAACAATGGGTTTTTCAAATCGCTCTTTAAATTGTGCATACGAATACAAATATTGCGGCATAAGAAAATCAAATACCGACCATAACTCAGCCACATGATTTTCAATAGGCGTACCCGTTAGAGCAAATCGTTGACGGCTTCTAATTTGGCATACGGAACGCGCGTTATGGGTATTATGATTTTTGATATATTGGGCTTCATCAATGATATGATAATCAAATAAAAAATCCTGATAATAGACAAGATCTCTCCGTAATAAATCATACGAGGTGATCGCAATATCGAACGAAAAAACGCGTCGGATCTTTTTCTGCCTTTCCGTAGAATTCCCAATAATTGCTAAAGTGGTTAATTCCGGCGCAAATTTCCGTATTTCAGCTTGCCAATTATAGACTAATGAAGCCGGGCAAACAATGAACGTATGTTTCTCCTCCTGAGTCTGCTGTTTTTCAGCCAATAATAACGCAATAATCTGCAACGTTTTCCCTAATCCCATATCATCAGCCAAAATACCGCCCAAGCCATATTCTTGCATCGTCCTCAGCCATTGGTAGCCGCTTTTTTGATAATCACGCAAGACGTTTGATAACGAAACCGGAATCGGATAGTTGCTTTCTTTCGCCTGCTGAATGCGCTGAACAAACTGTTTAAAATTCTCGCTTTTTTGACATTGAATTTCCGGATGCGCTTCCAGAATTTTTTCAAAAAACAACGCTCGGGTTTGAGGCAAACGTATTTTTTCCTCAGAAGCTCCTGCTTTTAAAGGAATTTCCTTAAAAAAATCAGCGGCCGTTTCTATTTGACTTTCTTCTAATTTTAAAAAATCCCCATTTCTCAAACGAAAATATTTTTTTCGAACCCGATACGCTTGAATGATCTGTTTCCATTCCTCCAGAGAAACATCATCGGTATGAACAGCTAGATCCATCCAATGATTTTCTAAATGAATACTCACTTGAATTTTTGGTACGGAATGAACTTTAATTTTTCGAAAACGATCTGAGGTATAAATTTCCATATGCCGTCCCAACTGTTTTATGCCTTCTGTTAACAAACGATAGAAAACATCATCGTCTGTTTCTAAGACCGCTTCCTGTCTGTGCAAATCAATCCGACTAAAATACTGGAATAACCATCTTTTATGTTGCTCTTCTTGAACGAAATCCCTTCCAGGAAAAAAGACAGAAGAATCAAAAGCTGAAAACTGTTGTGTTCCGTAGAGAAAACAGAGACGCCCCGTAATTTGCCCATCCGCTTTTTGATCCAGATATAAACGGCTTTGAAAAGGCGGCGCACAATATTTTTTCTGAAGCGCTTCGGGTACCTGTAAGGAAACAAGCGGCTGTAGCGGTCGCAAAACATTCGCTTCTAAGTCTTTCATATCCGCTTCTGTTACAGGCAAACCTTCCGGATTTTGATCAATAAGCTGCAACAACTTTTCCAGCGTGCCGCTTGGTTCCTGTTCCATCCGCAGCAAACAGTTATCTTGCAAAAAATAATCTCCATTGTCCCCATGCAAAATTTTCCCGGATTTTGCCTTCAAGAAAGCCGTCTGTTCGTTCGGGGCGGTTTGTAACTGTATTCTTATTTGGGCCGACTTCTGGAGCAGTATTTCGACATTCCGTTTACTATTTTTTTCATCCCTAAAACAAATGACTTCTCCGTCAAAAATTTTAAACAGGCGATCAAACATCCCCGGCGTAAGCAGCATCTCTCTTCCCACTTCCATCATTTCTTCGGAAAAATCTTTTTGTTGAGATCGTTTAAAGAGACGAAATTCTTTTTCTTTCTCCAAAACCATTTGTACCAACGCAGCGGCTTGAGGTTCAAAATCCTCCAGCCGATGAACAATCGCTTTTTGCTTACCATAATAAGCCGGCGCACCCGTACGGACCTGTTGACAAAATGCAGAAATATTTTTCACCTTGTAGAGTCGTGTGCATCCCACCGCAAAGGATATATAAAACACACCTTCAGTGATATGAACCGTAGGAAAAAGTGTAAATTTCCCGACATTTTGATCCATTCTTTTCTGAACACGATCGACATTTTTCGCGACGGTCTGTTGAATCAATTGACGCACCTGCTCTTGAATTTGTTTATTCGGTAATCCTTTAGCTTGTTGAGAATGAAGGAGCGTCCATTCTTTCTCTGCCTGCTTTCTTCTGGCGTCTTCTGTTCTTTCTTGTCGAATTTGCAACAATACGGCCACAATATGCTTACACGCGCCATACCAATTACGAAAGGCTTGACAAGAACAACTATAGTAGCCAATGGACTCATGAAGGCCGATATCCACAACCACTCGATAGGTATCTTTTTCCCCTCGTACGGTTGCTGTATAGCGGCCATCGATCGTACGCTCCATTTGTTCAACTTTTTTTTCATGGAAATATTGAGTTCCCCGCAGATATACTTCTTGATTCGATGCAATTTCTTGAATATCTCGTAAATCCACTTTACCCCTTCTTTCCATCTACCAACCATTCTTTGAATAACAGACTTTTTTTATTATCTCACTTCCTAAAATATTTGTCACGTTCGTTCCAACAAAAACCGAACGCCAAATGCTCACCAGCTTAAAGTGCATAAAATAAGAAGAAAAAAGAATAAAAAAAGTCCTGTATGTCGTTTCTCAACTTCACACAGGACTCTATAGGGTTTCTTTTTTGGCCAATAGACTTCGGTCTACTAAAATATTTTCACTCCTTCTGATTGAGGCGGTATCTGTTTACATATTGGCTGCCAGACACGCTGCCGGTTCCAGGAGTTGATCTTTTTGTCTGACAGAAATGTCCCAATGGGCTCCTCCTAGTTCCTCAGCCAAAGAACGGCAGACTTTCAAAAGATCTTCCTGATCGCTACAAGAAAAAATATCAATCACTGCGCAATCCATATCCACCCATGTGTGAATCGCAGCATGGGTATATTGCGTGACAAAAGCCCCGCTGACACCATTCGATTGATATTGTTGAAAAATTGTATGACAAATTTCGGCGCCGGCCTTTTCGGCCGCATTGACCATGGCGTTTTGAATTTGATTAACATCCCCCAGTACGCCTGGACGACATCCATAAACTTCTGTCACCACATGGTACCCCCAATTTTGCAATCATAATTCCCCCTTCCAAAAACTTTTCAAAGATCAAAGATGCCCAGAAAATTCTTCTATGCAGGACTATTGTACGGTATGTTGTCTTCTCTGTCAATCAAATTCTTTCCTATTTTATCTTTATGGTCTTTCCACTCATCGCGTGAATATGAATTTTATAGATAAAAAAAAGGCCGGTATAAAACCGGCCCATCTCCGAAGAGATTTAACAGGAAAATAAAAGGAGGAAGGAGGTTCCGCTTTTGTTTAAGCGGAAAACATGAATTTATAGGGGAAAGTTCATGTAGTAAGCGCGTTTTCTTTTCTAAAACGTCTTACTTAATAATAATTTATGAACTGATTTAAGAAAAGGTGATAAAATGTATGAAAAATATTACAAAATTGGTGAGGTTGTGGAAATTCTGGGAATTGAATCGCATACATTACGTTATTTAGAAAATACTCTACATTTAAAAATTCGTCGAAACGGTCGCGGTGAAAGGCTCTATAGCGAATCGGACGTTGAAATGCTGCAATTTATTCATAAACTCAAAACAGAAAATCATTTGAATACTCATGCTATCCGTATGGCACTCGATAATTTGGAAAAAAAAGAAGAGCCCGTCCCCTCTCCTGTTTCTTTATTACCCAATCGTCTGGATCAATCAAAGAACATCGAATATTTAGCCGCGATGATTACTGCACAAAACACAAAATTAATGAATCAGAATGAAAATTTGCTTCACCGTTTAGAAAACTTAGAAAATATTTTACGCAAACAAGAACAGCTCCAAGAAGAACAAATAAAATACCTCCTGGAACTAAAGCAAAAGCGAAAATCCCCTCAAACATTTCGATGGTGGAAAAAAGAAAATTCTTAATTTCAAGCCCTTTTTCATGTATCAAAACCACGTTTCAATTGTTTTAAATTTATTCTATTTCAATATATGGAAATTCAAAAAGATTTTTCTTTTCGTAAAAAATTTAAAAATGGAAAAAGTTTTAAAACTTACTTATTTCACACATGATAAGGAAACGGCACAATGCTAAATAGTGATCATAAAAAATCAGGCAAGTATCAAACCAAACGGAACGCTTTCCATTATACCTGCCTGATTTTTTTACATTTTGACATTGAAAGGAAATAAGAAGCAATCAATAAATTCTACAATGGATAGAAAATTGGGCAAAGAACAACAACCAATACTGTTGCAATCACTTGGAAAATCCCGCCTAATTTTACATAATCCATAAATTTAAACGGCGTATCCGGTACGTATCCACCATTTAATACAATGGTATTGGGCGGCGTTCCCACCGGCGTCATGAAAGCAGCGGTACATCCTACCGCTAAGCCCATCAAGATTGGCAGCGGGCTAAAGCCCATACCCGAAGCAACATAGATTGCAATCGGTCCCATCATCGCTACGGCCGCTGTATTGGACATAATCTGTGTAATAATAATAGCTAATACAACAAATACAGCATAAATAACGAACGCACTTGCATCACCTAGTTGCGCAACAGCCCAATCCGCAATCAATTTACCGGTTCCAGCTTTATCTAATCCACCTGCAAAGGAAATAGAACCTGCCAATACAAAGAACGTATTCCAATCGCTTTCCAGATATAATTGTTTCAGACTCCAGCAGCCTAAGATAACAGATAACATTGCTGCCGTAATGGCTACGGTACTTAATTCAAAGGACAAGTAATCGCCTACATACGATTGGCAAATAAATCCAACAATAGCGAATAACATACAAAAGGCGCATTTTTTCTGTTTCGCGTCCATTTTAACTTCTACTTTTCCTTCGCTTTTGTTTTGAGCGGAAAATTCCATGGAAATTTTACGTTCCATTTCGATTTCTTTGGCAAATAGTTTACTGGCCAATCCACCTAAGAAAGTCAATACTCCAATCAACAGAACGATACAAATCGGTCCTCCGACCAAAGCGAATTCAAAAAAGCCAAATGGCGTTAATCCTTCCGTATCCGCCATTAAACCGTTGATGATAACCTGAGGCGTTGAACCGGCTAAGGTCAACATTCCGCCTGCGGAAGCCGCAAAAGCTAACGGCATCAAATATTTACGAGCAGAAATTTTCCCGTTTGATGCCTTGGAAACGGATTCCAAAATCGGTTTAAAGGTAGAAGTCGTCGCACTGTTATTCAAGAATGCACTCATGATCATAACCACCGGGAACAAGATCACGGCAACTTTAAACTCGGAATCGCAGACATTTTTCAGAGCATTCCCAACGGTATCCGCTAATCCGCATTCAAATACACAAGCCCCGATCATGCACATGGCAAACACCATCCACGTTGAATCGGAGTTATACCCGCCATTACATTCAGACCAGCTACAAGCCTGGAACCAAATCAAGAGGGGACTGCCAATAACAGCCGTAACGGCTAACGGAATAACCTCCGTGGCGTAAAGTACTAAGACAACCAGCATCATAATCAAACCTGTTACAGCAGGATCCATGATGATTCCTCCCTTTTCATACTAAAATAATGCTTTCTTTTTTTGCTTCTGATTCACCCTTTCTTCAAAATGCAAGTAGAAAATTTCCCATATCCCTCTCCACGGTATGGGCTTTTCAATCAAATTAACATTAATTAATTGTTAATTTAATCTTAATTTATTATATATTAATTTTAATTTAATTGAAATACTTTTATTAAATTTCTTTCTTTTTTTTAATAATTTAAAGTTTTTCCGCCATAAAAAAATCGTCTCGAAACGCACTTCGAGACGATAAAATAAACTTGGATAAAATTAGCTCATGTAAAAATGTAAAAGATTCCTTCTCCTTATGTGAGGAATGTTTTCGAAAAAAACCTTTAGTATAACACCAGTGAAAACTTACGAATTGATAATCCCTTATATTTATCTGCAACGATCCTATCGATACTTCGATACTTCCTTACAAGGAATTAACCGCTAACCGGAATACGCGCTCTTTTATTAGCGCTGACCTTCACCTACGGCGTCCTACCACAAATAAGCAAAGAGATAAAGATCCTTTTCCATCCGATATGGTTGCCTTCTATCTTTTCCGCCATTTCCTATAAATAACCTAATTTTTATTTTTCTTTTTTTTGGATGCTTTCGATGATGTTTTAGGAGCAATGGGATGCGCTTTCTTATTTAGATTTTTTTGAAGCCAATCCGGTTGCAGCATTCGTCCCAATACCATCCAATGCGTAAGCGCCACCATAATACAACTATAAAAAAATTTATAAATAAGAAATACAACCGTATTCCATGTTTCAAACCCCAATAGTTTAAAAAGAACGCCATTGAACCCTGTAAAT
This sequence comes from uncultured Syntrophomonadaceae bacterium, assembly GCA_944391275.1. Lineage (GTDB taxonomy): Bacteria > Bacillota > Syntrophomonadia > Syntrophomonadales > Syntrophomonadaceae > CALXSZ01. The sequence continues at coordinate 3,376 of CALXSZ010000128.1, read as the reverse complement.
AAAATCCCTACTATAAGTGAAACTTCGATCCACAATACCACCGGGTTTCCCGCCAGGAATCCAAAAGGTCCCCCACAAGGAAACTCTTCGATAGACTCCGCTTTTTCACAAGCTTCGCCCACCCGTATATAATTAAGGAAAACAATCAAGCCCGCACTGCATACAACCGTAATGACCGTTTCATATATTATATAGGTAAGATTGACTGAAAGATTTTCCCATTCATGCAAGATATAACGACTGATTCCAATATCCGCTAATATGGTTACAAGAACAATAAAAATTCCACTTAACGCTGATAAAACGGGCTCTTTATTCTCTATATTCTCTATATTTTGTTCAATGTTTTCCGTTGGCTGAGACAAATTCGAAGAATTTTTTTTGGTCATTCTCGTTATTGATCCTTCCTAAAATTCAAACATATATTTCTTATTTATTATAAAAGAAAATGAATAGAAAGGCAAGAATGAAACGATTTAAATCGAAAAACCGAGAAATGCTTTTTTTCTCGGTTTTTTCAAACACATTCGTTTCTCTATTTCATCGCTTCCGCTACAGCCACAGCTACCGCTACCGTAGCCCCTACCATTGGATTGTTTCCCATTCCCAAAAAGCCCATCATTTCCACATGAGCCGGTACCGACGACGAACCCGCAAACTGCGCATCCGAATGCATGCGTCCCATGGTATCCGTCATTCCATACGAGGCCGGTCCCGCCGCCATATTATCCGGGTGTAAGGTACGTCCGGTTCCTCCGCCCGAAGCAACTGAAAAATATTTTTTTCCCTGCTCCAAACATTCTTTCTTATACGTTCCGGCTACCGGATGCTGAAAACGGGTTGGATTGGTCGAATTTCCCGTAATGGATATATCGACGCCTTCTAAATGCATAATGGCTACGCCCTCTCGCACATCATCCGCCCCAAAACAGCGCACTTCAGCTCTTTCTCCTTTGGAATAAGGGATCTCCTTGACAATCGTTACTCGGCTGGTCGCGTAATCAAAAACCGTCTGACAATAGGTAAACCCATTAATACGAGAAATAATTTGAGCGGCGTCTTTTCCTAACCCATTTAAAATCACTCTTAAAGGTTTCTGGCGCGCTCGATTCGCATTTTTTACAATCCCAATCGCCCCCTCTGCTGCGGCAAAGGATTCGTGTCCAGCTAAAAAAGCAAAACATTTCGTTTCATCGCTTAAAAGCATCGCGCCTAGATTTCCATGACCTAACCCAACTTTTCGATCCTCCGCCACCGATCCAGGGATACAAAAAGATTGTAATCCTATTCCGATCGCTTCCGCCGCTTGTGCAGCCGTTTGTACCCCTTTTTGAACGGCGATAGCCGCGCCGACTGTATAAGCCCACCCTGCGTTTTCAAAAGCAATCGGTTGAATATCTTTGACAATTTGATATGGTGAAAATCCACGCTTTTCACATATTTCGCGCGCTTCTTCTAAACTTTTTATGCCATATTCTTCTAGAACTGCTTGAACTTTTTCGATTCTTCTTTCATAACTTTCAAACAAAGCCATACCGATCCCCCCTTTCCTACTCTTTTCTCGGATTAATGTATCGAGTTGCTTCTGCGAAACGTCCATAATTCCCTGTCGCTTCTTTTAAAGCTTGGGCGGGATCCGTTCCTTTTTCAATCGCCGCCATCATTTTTCCCAAATGAATAAATTCGTAACCAATAATCTGGTTCTCCTCATCCAAAGCCAGACGAGTGACATATCCTTCAGCCATCTCCAAATAACGAGGTCCCTTCGCTTTTGTTCCAAACATCGTTCCCACCTGACTTCTCAGGCCCTTTCCCAGATCTTCCAAACTCGCTCCTATAGGAAGGCCGCCTTCGGAAAAAGCCGTTTGCGAACGACCGTAAACAATTTGCAAAAATAATTCGCGCATAGCGGTATTAATCGCATCGCATACCAAATCGGTATTTAACGCTTCCAAAAGCGTCTTTCCAGGTAAAATTTCAGCCGCCATTGCAGCAGAATGCGTCATTCCGCTGCACCCAATGACTTCAATCAGAGCTTCTTCAATAATGCCGTCTTTCACATTCAAGGTCAGCTTACAGGCTCCCTGCTGCGGAGCGCAACGGCCTACGCCATGCGTAAGCGCGCTAATATCCTTAATTTCCTTCGCCTGGATCCATTTACCCTCTTCCGGAATCGGAGCCGGACCATGATACGCGCCTTTTTTAACGGGACACATGTGTTCAACTTCAGTAGAATAAATCATCTTCTTGTTCCTTTCCATTTGTATAAATTTCATTTTTAAATTTTCTACAAAAGATTTTTATAAAAAGCGAACAATTTTTCCTTTATTATCAGGCGAAAAATTTCGATTTTTTGTAAAAAATTTTAAAAAAAACATTTTATCTATTTCCTACAGCGAAATTTTTTCCTGTTCCATCGGTCGAATGGACTTTATTTCGGTGTTCTCTATTGCGATTATATACCGGGAAAGCTTTCTTCACAAGGTTTTATTTTGATATTTTTTGGAATTTTGATGAAATGTATACACAAATTTGTACTTTATTTTTTTTATTTTACAGCGTATAATAGAATGCAATTTTATGATTAATATTTCGGCAAAATCCCCCTACTTCCGTATTTCTCTGGGAGTCTTGCCGGTTTCAGGAGGATAAGATCAGCATGCGTATTATGGTTTGCATTAAACACGTACCAAATTCTTCCCTGATTAAGATTGACCCCGTTACCGGGGCTTTAATCCGTGATGGCGTACCACATATTATCAATCCGGATGATAGAGGGGGAATTGAAGAAGCCCTGCGTATTAAAGAGCGGATTGCCGGCACAATCGTTACGATTGTTTGTATGGGACCGGCACGGGCAAAATCCGCTTTAAGAGAAGCCTTTGCGATGGGCGCCGATGAAGGTGTACTCGTAAGCGACCGTGCTTTCGGAGGTTCGGATACTCGGTCCACTTCTTGTATCTTAGGCGCTGCCATTCGTCAATTGGGGCATTTTGATTTGATTATTTGCGGTCGCCAAGCTATTGACGGCGATACCGCTCAGGTGGGGCCGCAATTAGCAGAAGAACTTGGCCTGCCGCAGATTACTTATGTTTCTCACCTGGAAGTCGATGGCGATCAAATTGTTGCTCACCGCAATTTGGAAAAAAGTTATCTGGTCATGCACGCCAAAATGCCAGTTCTCTTGACCGCCATGAAAGAAATGAATGACGCAAGATTTCCTACCATTCAAGGGATTAAATCCGCCTTTCACCGTCCCATTACCGTTTTGACAAACGACGATCTAAAGCTGAATCCAGATGAAATTGGATTAATTGGATCTCCTACTAAGGTTATGAAGTCCTTCGTTCCCAAACCCCGTCAGCGTGGGGAAATT
>CALXSZ010000127.1 GCA_944391275.1 uncultured Syntrophomonadaceae bacterium | reverse complement strand
ACAAGGCTAGTGAAAAAATGTATTCGCGAGCCAATTTATTCATCATCTCTTGTCGGTAAAAAATATTCGATTGCGCTAGCCGGTCCATAGAAAGTCTTATCATAGACAAGACGTCTTTAACGCGTTTTAATGAACGAATCCGACTCAAAGAATTTCCATTATAAACGATCCGATAAAAATAATAGGGAGGATGATAGAAGACAATTTTATCTGTCGAAATCAATGCTTGCACGACAAATTCCATATCCTCAGCGCAATGTACGCCTTCCAAAAAACGAAGTTCTTGTTGATTTAAAAAAGATCTTTTGAAAATATAACGACAGGGATTCCAAAAACATTCACGTCTGGATAAAAAAGTATCCATATACCGAATATCTGCAATAGGCAATGTCCCTTGGATTTGCTGAGTTGCTTCTGAGTGCTTTTCTTGGTTGGAAGTCATGTAAAAATCCGATATCCAAATATCTCCTTCCATATCCCTCAGACGTTGAACCGTTTGACGAAAAGTTGTGGGATCAATCCAATCATCTCCGTCAAAAAAAACGACATACTCTCCTGTAGCACGTTTTAGTCCCGCGTTACGAGCGGCAGAAGGTCCCGTATTTTTTTGCGTCAGCGTATGGATAAAAGGATGATTGCCCGCATATGTAAGACAAATTTTTTCACTGGAGTCTGTAGAGCCGTCGTTTATCAGCCAAATTTCAATAGAGGGAATTTGAGCCGCCAAAATACTATCGATACATTGGGACAAATATTTTTCACAATTATACACTGGAATAATTATGCTGATGGGAACAGACAGAATAATCCCTCCATCTTAGATCATCGTATAAAGAAACAGATACATAATAAAATTTAATCAACGTCATTTTAGCACTGAATTTTGCCTGATACAAGCATAAAACAAAGATTTACGATTTTTGGTGCGATAAATAACGATTTTTAGCAAAAAAGGGAATATTTTAAGGCAGAAAATAAAAAGTCAAAATATAAAAAAATCCCCCTTTGGGGAATCAAAATTTTCATGGTGCGGGCGACAGGAGTTGAACCTGCACGGGGGTGCCCACTAGAGCCTAAATCTAGCGCGTCTGCCAATTTCGCCACGCCCGCAATTTCTTTTTATTATAATCAGGAAGTTTTTAAATGTCAATGCAAAGCATTCTTAAAAAACCAAAGAACGGAAAACATCTGCTTTCCATTCTTTGGTCAAAAATCATGTATACCATGAGAAAACTGGATCAGCGCCGGCGACCCCGCAACTTATCCTCGTAAGAACCCCGTGAATGCGTTAAAATATCAATCCAATCGTCGCGAGTAAATAAATTTCCCAGTTGACTGAAATTTTCAAGAATACGATGATACTTGGAAGGGGCTTCTTCTTCCTCCCCCACGTCTAAAAGTTCATCCGCCTTCGTTGACTGGTTTAATTCTTTCTCATTTGGATCTTTGATGGGATTGTCAGCATTTGGGTCTGCGTCGTTCATAAATTCCTCCATACGAAATGTTCGATTTCAAGCATCCTTTTTTTACAATGGGGTTCTCTTTCTATAATAAGATCCTAGCTGGCTAAAATTTCCGTCCAGATTCGATCATATAATGGCTGAGCATCCCCTAAATCTTCAAAAACTTCACAATTATTCAAAATTTCTTCGGTGGGATAGAAGTTTTCATCCGAAGTCAGTTCCTCTGGGAGTTGTTCGAATACTTCTACCTGAGGAGTATTATAACCGATATACTCAGCATTTTTCAAGGCCACATCCGTACGGCACATATAATTAATGAATTGTTCTGCTAATTCCGGATTTTGAGACGTAACCGGGATAACCATGGAATCGACCCAATAATTGCTGCCTTCCTCCGGAATGACATATTCTAAATCAGGATTCTGTGCGGACATCGTAACCGCATCGCCCGACCAAACCAGCGCTAACGCAGCGTTGCCGCCGACCATCAAATCTTTGACTTCATCGCCTACATAGGAAGAAACCAGCGGTTTTTGCTCAATGAGCAGTTGTTTAGCTTGTTCCAATTCTTGCTCATCGGTACTATTGAGGGAAATTCCCAATATTTCCTGCGCGACGGCCAAAGTATCTCGCTGGCTGTTGAGCATGTACATATTCTTTTCGTATTTCTCGTCCCATAAAATTTCCCAACTGGTAACGGGTTCATCCACCATCGTCGTGTTATATATAATCCCGATGGTTCCCCACATATAAGGAACGGAGTACGTATTTTCCGGATCAAAAGACCAATCTTTGTATTTGGCGTCAATAAGGTCATAATTCGGAACGTTCTCAAAGTTGATGGGCAACAACAAATCTTCTTTGATCATTTTGTTGATCATATAATCGGATGGGATAGCCACGTCGTAATTGCTAGCGCCCGCCTTGATTTTTACATACATATCCTCGTTTGTTGCGAATTCCTCATAGATCACGTCTACATTAAACTCGGCTTCAAAATCGTCCAAAACCTGAGGATCGATATAATCGCCCCAATTATAGACCATGAGCGTTTCTTTCTCGGCAGTTGTTTCACCGCCGCCACAACCTGCGGTTAACAGCAATCCCATCAGGGCTAACCCCAGTCCAATCAGACGACCCGTTTTTTTCATTTCATACATTCCCTCTTTCTTTTTTGCTTGAATTGGTATTCACACGGCGATTGATGAAGAACATCAACGCCAGAATGCCCACGAATAAAATCGTTAAAACCGCATTAATTTTTGGATTAATGCCCCGCCGCGCCATGGAATAGATCGAAATCGACAAATTCGAGACGCCGTTGCCGGTAGTAAAATAGCTGATAACAAAATCATCAATCGACATCGTAAAAGCTAACAGAAAACCTGCGAAAATACCCGGCAAAATCTGCGGCAAAATAACGGAAAAGTACGCTCGCTTAGGGGTTGCGCCCAAATCGAGCGCCGCATCGTAAATTTGAGGATCCAACTGTCTTAGCTTCGGAAGCACCGAAATAATGACAAAGGGTAGACAAAAAGTAATATGCGCCAAAAGCAGGGAAAGCATCCCGCGTGGAATCTTCAAATAGATCAACAGCAACATAAAGGAAATTGCGGTCACAATGTCTGGATTGAGAATGGGCAAATACGTTAAATTAATCATAAACGACTTGCGGAACCCCTTCATGCGGTAGATGCCGATGGCAGCGATTGTTCCTAAGAGCGTCGCAACAATCGACGCCACAATTGCAATCACAATCGTATTATATAAGGACGTCAAAAGCGCGTCGTCCTGGAAAAGCTGCCGGTACCAATCCAGCGTGAAACCGCCCCAAGCGCCGCGTGATTTCGACGCGTTAAACGAGAAAATAATCAGAATAAGAATAGGCGCGTAGAGAAAAAGGAAAATCAGTCCCAAATAGCTTTTTTTCAAAAAACGCATTAGAAAAATCCCCCTCCCTCTCCGCGGTCTCGATCATAATGAGACATAATCCGCATGCTTAGTAAAATAAGGAGCATGAGAATAATGGATAAGGCTGAGCCGAATCCCCAATCGTTGGAGCGCAGGAACTGCTGTTCAATCAGGTTCCCGATCATCGTAAACTGGCCGCCGCCTAATAATTGTGGAATAACAAAAGTCGTGACAGCGGGCATGAAAACCATGCTGATCCCGGAAAGAACTCCCGGCAAGCTTAAAGGCAACGTAACGCGAAAAAAGGTCCTTATAGGTGTTGCTCCTAGATCATAAGAAGCTTCGGTTAAGGCCGGATCCATCTTATTGAGTACCGTATAGATCGGCAGCACCATAAAGGGCAGAAAATTATAAATCATGCCCAATACGACGGCAAACTCCGTATGCAGAAGATTATAGGGACCTAGACCGAACCATCCTAAAAACGTATTGATCAGGCCGTTTCGCTCTAAAAGCGTCATCCAGGCATACGTGCGCGCCAGAAAATTCATCCACATCGGGATGACAAAAAGAACAATTAATGTGAACTGGCGACTGGCTTGGCTTTGAGCCAAAAGCATGGCGACGGGATAGCCTAAAACCAGGCAGATCACGGTACTGATAAACGCCAGACGTACCGAACGCCAAATAACATTTAGATATAATGGATCCAAAACCCTTTGAAAATTGGCGAAAGAAAAACGACCGTCGCCGTTAACGCTGGCAGTAAAACTAAAATACAACACCATCAACAGCGGGACAATCGTAAAAAGCAGCATCCAAAAAAAATAGGGGTAGGCCATCCAATTTCGCTTCATGACGCCACCTTCTTCATAACGTGGATATCATTGGGCAAAATGACCATTCCGACGTTGCTTCCCACCGGCTCCATCAACGTGCTGTGGACTTTCCAGACGATATCGCCGCTTTCCACCAACATTTCGTAGTGAACGCCTTTAAAGACGACTGATGTCACTACGCCCTGAAGCATCCCATCTTCCGGCGCCACGAGTTTCACGTCTTCCGGACGAATGACGACGTCAACCTCTTCTTGCGGAGCAAACCCTTTATCGACGCAGTCGAACGCTCGGTCCGCAAAGAAAACGTGAAAATCTTGGATGAAACGACCAGGAAGAATCGTGCTGGCGCCAATGAAATCCGCCACAAACATGTTTTTCGGTTCATTGTAAATGTCGATGGGCTGCCCGATTTGCTGGATACGTCCGTCTTTCATCACGACAATGGTATCCGACATCGTTAAAGCCTCTTCTTGGTCATGCGTCACAAAGATGAAGGTAATGCCTAAACGCTTTTGAATATTTTTTAATTCAATTTGCATTTCTTTACGCAATTTTAAGTCCAAAGCGGCTAACGGCTCGTCCAATAGCAAAACTTCCGGTTCATTGACGACGGCTCGAGCGATAGCGACCCGCTGTTGCTGTCCGCCGGAAAGCGAGTGAATTCCCCGTTTTTCATAACCGCGCAAATTGACAAGTTCTAAAGCCTCAGTTACTTTGCGGGCAATTTGCTTATTGTTTAATTTGCTGATGCGAAGACCGAAAGCAATATTTTCAAAGACGTTTAAATGAGGAAATAGTGCGTAATTTTGGAAAACCGTGTTGACTCGACGTTTAAAAGAAGGAACCTCGTTGATGCGTTCTCCTTCAAATAAGAGGTCGCCGCTGGAGGGCGACTCAAAACCGCCGATGATACGAAGAGTGGTTGTTTTTCCGCAACCGCTGGGCCCCAGCAGGGTGACAAATTCGTTGCGGAAAATTTGCAGGTTGATATGATCCAAAACCTGAACGCCATGAAATTCTTTGGCGATGTTGACCAAACGAATAATTTCTTCGGCCAATGACAATCCCTCCCTAAAAAATATTTGAGAGATGCAAAATTCAAAAGGCCGGCACAGAGAATTTTGCAGGCGCGAGAACGACAGGACTCGCGCAGATTGCTGAATTTTGCAGATCATAAGGCAACGACTTGAAGCGCTGTTTGCTATGCTGTGGAGGGTTGTGAAGTATTCCGGCTTCTCAACCGCAGGATTCAGTACTGTATTTGTAACACAAAACGAGGACAATCGTCAATAAGAGAGAAAAATTTTATCAATAATTTACAAAAAGTGGAGATTTTACGTAAAAATATTAAAAAATAAAGGTTGCAGCCTGTTTCACACTACGGTAAGATAAAAAAAGAAAATTTCAACAAGGAGTCAAAAAACATGCATAAAAAATGGAAAAAGGTAGTGGGAATTCTTTGCGGCTTTTGCTTTACTTTTGTGGCGGGAATGGGAGCGCAAAGAGTTTTGGCGGATCAGCCGATTACGTTGTGGCTCAATGGAGAGCAGATCCAAACCGACGTTGCGCCGGTGATCATAAATGACCGTACGATGGTTCCGATTCGTGCGATTAGCGAGGGATTAAATTTAAATGTCGATTGGGATGCGGAAAATCGACAAGTTCTGATTACGGAGCGGGTAGAGGCGGAAACTAATCCAGCGGAAGTAGAAACGCCTACCACGGAAGTTCCAGTAATGAATCCGGTCAACGACAACAGTGAAATGGACGCTTTCCTGGATGTTTCGATTGGACAACCCATCCAGGGAGAATCCGTTGCAACCGCCGAGCAATTGCAACAATTAGCGTGGGCGAATAATCCTGATGCTCCGGACGTTGCGCAACTCTATTTAGATATTGGCAAGATTTATGGCATTCGGGGAGACATTGCTTTTTGTCAAGCTGCGAAAGAAACCGGTTGGTGGAAATACGGGAATTTGGTACAAGCTTACCAGAATAACTATTGCGGTTTAGGGGCGACCGGGTCTCCGGCTACGGGTGAAGAAAGTCTTTATGGAGCGGATCGTTCGCGGGTTTGGTATGTTGAGGGCGTACACGGCGCCATTTTTGCCACCCCGGCCGATGGAGTTGAAGCGCAGATTCAGCATTTGTATGCGTACTGTTGCACCGATCCTTTGCCGGAGGGACGGGATATTGTCGATCCGCGCTTTACTTTGGTGACCCGGGGGATTGCTCCGAATTGGCAAGATTTAAATGGTCGATGGGCAGTTCCGGGCGTGGGTTATGGAGAAAGCATTATCCAGGATTACTATGCGAAGGTTTTTGATTCTTCCATCTAGCATTTTAAAACAACGGCGTTTAGCAATGGGTTAAACGTCGTTTGTGTTTTTGTCATAGATGTTAAAAATCATCAAAGACATGCGTTAAACCGAATTGTGCACGAGCTTTCCTGTTGCCAAAATCCTTGACCGTGACGGAATGAGCAGCCGATCCAATCTTTTAGAAATATTGGAAAGATTCATAAAGAACGCTTGTCTACAACGGAGTGATAGAAAAACGTTTGCGTGAAAAGGCGCCTTTGGAACAAATTTACTCCGTTGGAAAAAGCGAATAATTTATGGTATACTATTTCGTACGCGAATCGTGGAGGGATGGTATTGCCGGAGAAAAAAGAGGATCTTCGTATTCAGAAGACCAAAAAGAATATTAAAGAAACTTTTCTAACGCTCTTGGATGAAAAACCACTGGAAAAGATTCATGTTCAGGAGATTTTGGACGCCGCCAAAATTAATCGCGCAACCTTCTACCGTTATTATCTTGACAAGTATGATTTAGCGGAGCGGCTGACGCAAGAATATATGGATACCATTGCGGCGCTTATTGAGAGACGCTTTGAAAAGAAAAGGAGTATTTTCGAAATACAAGCTGTTATTCGTACTATTTATAGTTACATCAAAACGAACCGCAGAGCCATTCTTGTACTTTGGAAAAGGGAAGGCGACACGATTCATCTTTATCGAGATATGGAGGCTCTCCTTCGCAATCTGTGTTTGGAGCGGCTTAATCGCGACGCGACGGACGCCCCCGAATTTCGCGACTATTTCGCTACGATTTACGCAACGTTGGTTATAACGACCATTAAGTGGCATATTGAGAGAAACCTTGAGCTGGATCTCCAGCGCATGTTCGCCTATGTGAGTCTGGCTACGCAAAAGGTATTGTTATAGAGAAAAAACGATCCGTACACGAAGGGTGCGGATCGTTTTTTTTTGCGTTCCATTATTTTTTTATGGGGATCTGTAAATAGGAGTCGAACGGACCGCCTGCGTGAATAATCAAGACTCCTTGATTTTGAGGGACATAGGGTTTGACTAGAGGCATCATGTTACCCAAGATATTCTGGGTGCTGACAATGAGTCTCAGACCCTCGTCTGGATACAGTACCAAGCCTATTGGAGAAAGTTCGACTTCTACTGGAACGATTTCTCCCGGATTCAATTTTTCACTGCGATCAAACGTATAAACGGGATGGATATCGGTCGTTTTTTCTTCGTCCAAATGCCGCATCGATAAGCGTTGAATTCCGTTCGTTCCGGAATATACGGTAACAGACGCGCCGTAATCGCCGTTATCGTAAACCCTTGCGGATTTGTTTGGAATGTTGATCTGCCGCAGTACATTCCCGTTTTTATCGAACTTCTGAACCAACACGAAGATATCCATATCGTCCGTGTCTTTGGTTTCCACCCAAAGTTTTAGCTTTGGATAACCGATCATTTCCGTGCGCTCGTTGACCGTATAGATAAAAGAAACTTGAGGCACGAGAGGCGGCGTATGAACGGCAGGAAACGGAGAAGGAATATCGACCGGAGTTTGTTGTTCGGCCATTGTTCGCGTTCCGCCGTTCAGGAACAGTTTGTAATAGCGGATTCCTTCAGGCGGAAAAGTGTCCGCCTTGAGACCGGTCATATCGCCGCCTTCTAGATCCTGTAACGTATATTGGACGATTGGCGTTTTTTCCCAACCGTTGTCGATCCCCTTAAGATAATGATCGAAAAATTTTAGACGTTCCTGCTGACTGTTTTCATCATAATAATCGGGCCATTCTTGCGAGTCGTGGATTCTGAGCCACTTTTCTTTGCTTCCCAACGCTCGCCATGCTCGAAAAGTGCCGTTGCTGTGCAGCGTGTTGGTATAACTTCCGACCACAAGCGCCGGGCATTCTATTTTTTCTGGATGGGTTACTTTGTCTTCCCAAAGAGGAACATTGGCAAAAGGATATTCAACGGCTTCACGGGCAATATCTTCGCGTTTTACAGGCTCGCCTGCGTGGACGTGATTGACGTTGCTCAACAGCGCCATGAATCCCGGATCCGGGATTCCGCCGCGGTTGCTCCAATCACGATAAGCGTCTTGGAGTCCCTCGTTGGGATTTATGCAGGTAAGGTGCGGGGGCCGCTCCGCCGCGATGGCCCACTGTGTCATAGCCAGATAGGAAGTCCCCGTCAACGCGGTCTTTCCGTTGCACCAGTCCTGTTGAGCCAGCCATTCGATGTAATCATAACAGTCTTCCGCTTCCTGGGATCCCAACATAACGATATCCCCCTCGCTATGGACGATACCTCGTGGATCCGGATGGCAGACCGCATAGCCTTCTTTGCACCACCATGCCGGATCCGGACCCTCGAATTTCTGGAGACCGGATAATTTGTTGTCCGCAATGCCGATCATTTTAAACATGTTGGTATAGCGCGGCGCGTTCCCGCTGCTTTTGCCATAGGGACTCCATGCGATGAGGCCTGGAACCTTTTCATTTGTAACAGGCCGGAGAATATCCGTATAAATCGTAATGCCATCCCGCATTCTAACGGGGACGTCCTTTTCGAAAAGGATATCGCATTCGAGCGGTTTGAATCTTGGATCCAGCTGAAATCCTTTTTTTAGCACGCGGATGCCTGGTTCAAAATGGGACAAAATTCCATGGGTTACGCCATCGTCAACAAACTCGACGGACGGTAGAAAAAGCAGCATCTCTTTAGCTTGTTTATTCATTTCCCATATCTCCTTTTGTTTCAGTTTTCTGCTATTTTTATTTTAAATGACGGCTATTTTGTATCAATCAATAAAAATGAACAAAATGTATATTTAGCAAACGAAAAGAAAAAAAGCGTTTATTAAATGGCGAAAAGAGATTTTTTCATGCCCTGCATAATCGTAGAATAATGAGACAAACAATCATAGGTTTATTCCTATGGAGACATTGGGAAATAAAATGAAAATTTTATAAAAAGGGAAAATTTAAAATGAAAAAAATGAAATAAACCCTTGAAAACGGGAAAATCAGGATGGAAATGAAAAATTAAATTTGAATTTTTAGAAAAAAACCTATAAGGATATCTTGAAATTCGTATTTGACCCTATTGCACAAATTGCATATAATAAGAGCGTAGCAAAAAGAAAAAGGAGTGAAAGAAATGAAACTGTTGCAAGTATCAGGTATCGTTACGATTTATAGTGCGATTTTTAGCGTGTTCGCTTATATTATGTAAAAAGGTGAATGCAGGCGTTTGGTGGAGAGAAGCAAAGAAAAGAGTGTGAAACATGAAGTTTATACAAGCTTCCGGAATTGTCGTGATTTATAGTTTAGTTTTTACTTTTTTGGCTTATATGCTGTAGTTTCTTTTGAGAAAAAAGAGAGACCATTTCAAAAGGTTTTTTAGGAGAGAGCTTTTTGAAATGGTCTTTTTTGTTGCAAAGAATGAAAAATAATAGCCAGGCATAGCCCGTGATGAGAGCAATATATTTAAAAACAGGTACGAACAGGAAAGGTTGGTTAGAAATTTGTTAGCGACTTCCATGATTTTGTTTTTGGGAGGATTGCTTTGTTTTCTTTATGGCATGTATGAAATGACCGTCGATCTAAAACGGGCCGCCAATAAGAAAATCGAGCGAAATTTGGACCAATGGTTTCGATCTCCCCAACGGGGTCTAATGGCGGGAATTGGGATAACGGCGGTTATCCAATCTTCTTCCGCAGTCACGGTCATGTTGGTCGGGCTGGTTCATGCGGGAATTCTCCGGTTTCCGCAAACAATTGGGGTGATTATGGGGGCGGACATTGGGACAACTGCAACGGCGTGGCTTCTAAGTTTGACGGGTCTGAAAAATTTGGGAGTGATTTCCCCTTTGCTACAGCCTGAAATTTTTCCACTCATTTTTCTTTTTTTGGGGGCCTTTCTGCAATTACCTTTTTCTTCCGCCAAGCGAACGCTGGGTAAAGTGTGTTTGGGATTTGGTATTTTACTTTATGGCATGCAGAGTATGAGCAATGGTGCGCTTTTGCTGGTCGCGGAGTCGGGGTATCTCAAATCAATCATGGAGTTCGATCATCCAATCATGGGTTTTTTTATAGGTATGATCGTTACGGGAATCATCCAAAGCTCTTCAGCGGCCGTTGGAATTCTACAATCTTTTTCGTTAACGGGAATGGTTACGGGGCGCATGGCGCTTCCCCTCATTATGGGGATCAATGTCGGGACTTGCGTGACGGCGGTTTTGGCGAGTTTGGGGGTTCGTTTGGAAGCCAAACAAGTCGCTGCCGCGCATATTGCCATAAAAATAGGGGGCGTGATAATAGGGGGGCTGTTCTATTTTCTCTGGGAGCATCTGCCGGCAGCAGTTTTCCTGGATCAACCGATCACACCGGTTCAAGTTGCCTGTATGCATACGCTGTTCAATGTAATAACCGTATTGTTTATCTTCCCTTTCCGTAAACAACTGGTTCGATGGATTCCTTTTCTATGGAAGGCAAACCGAACGGAGTAGGACGACTCTGTAAAATGGGCAAGTGCGTTTATTCTTTAATTGTAAAGAATTGCAAAGAAAATAAAAAAGAGCCTTTTGGGGCTCTTTTTCAATTTATCCTTGATGTTATCCTTGATGAGTTAACGAGCGGGACGCTTGCTTCTTTTTCTTTTTGTCTACGCCAACGATTCCGCCAATTCCCCCCGAGGCAATAACCAACAGAAAGGTTGGATAAAGATCCGAGAAGGTCAACGGAGAACGATGGAAAAGATAGGTTGCGATCGTCATCAACAGGAAGAAAAACAGGCCGACCCGCAAGCCTTGGATCAGTCCGCGGCGCCGAATGCGGCTCGAGGCGTAAACGCCGCCTAAAAGGACGCTTACGGCAAGTATTAATGAGCTGATCAAGCCCATAAATGTTTCTGGAAGCGGTGTGAAATAAAGAACGGCCGAAGCAATTCCAGATAACACGACCGCAAAAAAAATGATCCGTAAAATCGCTTGAAAATCTGTTTTTGCATACTTAAACACTCTCGTTCCTCCTCGAAAAAGAATCTTGCTCTTTTGCTTTAGCCTATGCCAGAGAAGAGCAAGATAGACACGAACAATTTTTTTCAGCGTTTTCTCTTTGCTGATTTGTACGAAGCATCGATCCGATGAGAGATGCTGTCTAATGGTCGCGGCAAATTCCTTATGGGAGATTATGACTATTCCAATAGTGTAACTGATCTGTAGTGTAACTGATCTATAGGAAGGCGCAAACGGAATTCAATAACCGCTGCGTGCCATGAAAAATATCCGTCGTACGCCTGCCGCTAATCTTTGGAAATTTGCTTCTTTCATCACAGAACTCTGTCAAGCGCTGCCGTGATATATCAACTGTAAGAGGCCTGCGCTGAATGGATCGATCGCTGTATAGTCGCTATTTTAATTTTCTTACTTTTAGGTTGCTGACCATCAAAAACGATAATAAAAACATGATAATGGCGCAAACGGATACGGGGATATAGGATGAACATAAAGACATAACAGCCATTAAAATACCCGCGAGCGTAATAGGGATCCCCACAAAATATTCCGTAATATTTAAAACGTTAAACCGGGCTAAGCGAAAGGCCCCGCAAACAATAAAGAACAACATTAAAAGCATTCCGGCGTTCAGTGGAAGAGAATAAAGCACTTGGCGAAAAATCAGCATGGAAGGCGCGACCCCAAAGGAAACCAGATCGCATAAAGAATCCAACTGCTTGCCCATTTCGGAAACAATATCGAAACGCCTGGCGACCCGGCCGTCTAACGTATCCATGACGACTGCCAGCAGGATAAAGCAGGCCGCTAATTGGTAATGTCCCTCAACGGTCGCGGTTAACGATAGAGAACCAAAAATAATATTAAAAAGCGTTACCGTATTCGCTAAACTTCGATTGAAAAATTGGCTCAAAATACCAACCTCCCTTTAGAATGAACCGCAAAATGAAATTCGATTGAATTTCTACTAACATATTAACACAAATCTTTATGAAAATACGCGAAAAAAAGAAAATCCAACGAGGATTTCAAAAAAAATCGTTTCAAGCGGAATTTACTTCACACAAACAAGGGATTTTAGTATAATATAAACATTACGATTGAACAAAAGAACCGTAAAAATTTTTCATTCTTCTTGAAGGAAGGGAATCGTTTTGAAATTTAAACCCCGCTCCCGGGCCGGAAAATTTGATTGGCTCATCGTATGCGCTATCGCAGTCGCGTTGCTCTTGTCGGTATTTTTTCTGCGTGAATATCCGAACCGTATCGTAACCGGTATTATCGCGCTCACCCTGCTGGGGGTATTTCTTTATTTTTATTACCTGGTGGTCAGCGTGCGGAAGATGTCCTATACGGTGCAAAATAATGGGCTGCGTATTCAATATGGGTTTCACGATATTCTTTTGCCCTATGACGCGATCACAAACGTCGAGCTTGTGCGGCGGTCGAATTGGAAGAAACTTTTTGGCGTAGCTTGGCGGGATTATTTCGCCGGCTATTTTAAAGAAAACAAATTTGGGATCGTACGAATTTACGGAACCACCAATTTGGATATGGTCTATATTAAAACCAAAACAGAACGATTTGCCATTACGCCGGCGAACAACCAACTCTTTTTTGAAGAACTGGATATGCGTTGGAAAAAACCTGTTACAAATAAAAAAGACGCGCTCTATGCGGAACGAACCGTCCATAAGCGGTTGTGGCAGGATCCAAGTGCTCTCGTCCTCTCGCTTTTGGGGATTGCTTCGGGAATTGCTCAACTGGCGTTGGCGATTTACGTGTGGGTATCGGGACGCGCCGTCAGCTTATTGGATTACAGTTTGACGGGAAATATGATGGAGCAGGGTAGTTATTATGAATTACTGATTTTCCCGGCCGCCACGTTATTTTTTGTTCTTCGCGCAACTTGGGCGAATGACGTCTTTTTGCAAAATGGGGGACAAAGCAAAAGGAATCCCCAACTTTTTACGTTATGGGTTGCGCTGGCGCTTTTAGCGGTTATGTCCAGTATTCTGTTTATTGGTTATTAATTGGGTGTATGTAATATGGGTGGAAAGGAAACAAATGAACAGCAGTAAACTGAAAAATACCTTAAAAGAGACCCTAAGTATCATTGTTATTGCCTTTATTATCTCGATGATTTTACGTACTTTCATTCTTGAAGCGCGCGTGATTCCCAGTGGATCTATGCTGCCGACGATCCAGTTACAGGATCGTGTTCTGGTGAGCAAATTTGCGTATTGGTTTAGCGATCCGCAGCGTGGAGACATTATTGTTTTTCAGCCTCCGATTGAATCCGACGAGGATTATATTAAAAGGGTGATGGGCGTTCCAGGAGATAAATTAGAAGTCAAAGATTCTCGCTTATATATTAACGATATTCCTTTAAATGAACCCTATATTCAGGAACCTATGCAATATGCTTTTGGACCAGTGGTTGTGCCGGAAAACTGCTTATTTGTGATGGGGGACAATCGCAACAACAGTTACGATAGCCATGCATGGGGGACCTGGCTTTCAATAGATGATGTAAAAGGAAAAGCGTTTGCGATCTATTGGCCGATCGAACATATAAAAATGCTTACATGGGAGGGAAGCTTTGATGAGAGTGCTGTTGACGAATGACGATGGATATCAATCGGAGGGTTTACGGACGCTATGTCGGGAACTTTCGTTGTATTGTGAAGTCTATGTCGCTGCGCCGTTGAAACAGCAGAGCGGAGCCAGTCATTCCATGAACCTTTTCAGAGAAATTCCCGTGCAAATCGTCGACATTCCAGGCGCCAAAAAAGCTTGGGCGATTGACGGAACGCCGGTCGATTCGGTCAAAATTGGCGTGGAAAAATTTATGCAATGGAAGGTAGACGGAGTGATTTCCGGGATGAATCGCGGGCCGAATTTAGGAACGGATGTTTTTTATTCCGGAACGGTGGGAGCGGCTACAGAAGCGGCTATTTTGGGAATTCCGGCGATAGCCGTTTCCTTAAGTTGCGCGCAGGATTCTCCGAATTACCAGGAAGCGGCTCAGTTGACGTGGAAGGTTGCACAGAAAATCTTTCGTCAAAGAGAAGAAGATAATCATCTCTTGTTTAATTTGAATATTCCGGATTTGCCGCATGGAGAAATAAAGGGGATCTGCACGGCCCGGTTGGGGATACGCCGCTACTATAACGATTTGGATCAACAACCCACGTCGGCCGAAGAAATCAGTTTTATTTTAAGCGGAAGATGTGAGGAACGTTCGCAAAGGCCGGATGACGATGTGCAGCTCCTCCGGCAGGGGTATGCGACTCTTACCCCGCTCGTTCTGGATCGAACCAATGAACGTTTTATGGCTTTTTGTAGAAAGATAACCGAAGAAGTAAGCTTTTCTAAAGATTAACGTTTGAAGTATCCATACGAAAATTGCTTAAAAATGATGGAGCGAAAAGGAATCTTTTCCATCTATTCAATTCAAACAGGCCCTTTCGTTGAACATAAACCTTAATGTCGTTTGATAGACATCCTGACACCCATCAGGAATTTTCATCATATATCTCGTGAAAAAGTAGTGAGGAGGTTTTTTTAATGAAGGTTTACAGTTCTGAACAAATTCGTAACATTGCATTCGTTGGGCATGGTGGGACCGGAAAGACGTCATTAACCGAAGCGATGCTTTTTAATACGGGAGCCGTTAAACGAATGGGACGCGTAGAAGATGGAAATACGGTATCCGATTTTACTCCGGAGGAAACGAAACGGAAAATCACAATCAGTACAGGACTGGTTGCCTGTGAGTACAAAAATCATAAAATCAATCTATTGGATACTCCGGGCTATGCGGATTTCTATTTTGAAGTTGTAGGGGCTGCGGCGGCAGCGGATGTGTTGGTGTTTGTTGTATCGGCCAACGCCGGCGTAGAAGTGCAGACGCAGGTGATTGCGGAAGATTATCCGGAGGGCCCCAGACTGGCTTTCGTAAACCGAATGGATCGGGAACATGCCGATTTTCATAAAGCGGTCGATAGCATGAAAGATTCTTTGGGGAAATTAATTGTCCCGGCTCAATTGCCGATTGGAGCGGAAAATGATTTTAAAGGGATCGTTGATTTGATCAAAATGAAAGCCTATACGTTTGAGGGCGGCGTCATGAAAGAATGTCCCATCCCCGCGGATATGAACGATGAGGTGGAAGAAGCGCGAATCGCCCTGGTTGAAGCGGCGGCGGAAGGCGACGACGAACTTATGATGAAATATCTGGAAGGGGAAGAACTCACCCAGGAAGAAATCCAAAAAGGGATTAAGGAAGTGGCGGCAAACGGCGCTGTAGTATTAGTTTTTTGCGGGTCGGCGACAAAAAACATTGGCATACAGCCTTTTATGGATTTTATTGTTGAATGTTGCCCCAGTCCGCTGCAAACGCCCGCCAACGCGGGGAAAGACATAAAATCCCTTCCCGCCAAAGCGCAAGTTTTTAAAACGATCGCGGATCCCTATATTGGCCGTTTGAATATTTTTAAACTGTTGCAAGGCAAGCTGAAATCCGACGATGTGATTTATAATTTGAATAAAGAAAAAGAAGGCAAAGTCAATCAGCTGCTGATTATGGTGGGTAAAGATCAGCAGTCCGTACCGGAAATGGACGCCGGAGATATCGCGGCCATTGCGAAATTATCGGTGACGTCTACAGGAGATACCTTCGTGATTAAGGGGTCCGCAGATACGGAAGCTATGCCGCCGATTTCTTTCCCGGAACCGACTTTGGCGAACGCCATTGCTCCTAAGAGCAAAGGCGATGAAGACAAATTAGGCGGGGCTATCCAAAAAATTATGGAGGAAGATCCCAGCTTGACCTTAAATAAGAATGTGGATACGAAACAAACGGTTTTAACGACGATGGGCGATACCCACATGGATATTCTGAAGGATAAATTATCCCGTAAGTTTGGCGTGGAGGTCGTGGTTGAACCGCTCAAGATTCCCTATAAAGAAACGATTCGCGCGAAAGTGGAAGTGGAAGGCAAGCATAAAAAGCAAAGCGGCGGACACGGCCAATATGGACATGTTTGGATTCGCTTTGAACCCAACCCGGACGAAAATGCCACCTTTACTTTCAAAGAAGAGGTTTTTGGGGGATCGGTTCCGAAGAACTTCTTCCCAGCCGTAGAAAAAGGCTTAATCGAATCTCTCGACAGCGGGGTTTTAGCCGGATATCCGGTAACGGGAATTCAGGCGACTTTGTATGATGGATCTTATCACCCGGTCGATTCGTCGGAAATGGCTTTCAAAACAGCGGCGCATTTAGCATTCAAAAAAGGCATGGAAAGCGCGAAACCGGTATTATTAGAACCGATTATGGATGTGGAAATCCTGATTCCGGACGCCTATATGGGAGACATTATTGGGGATTTAAACAGCAAACGGGGACGCGTTATGGGAATGGAACCCGTTGGCAAGAAACAACGGGTCAAAGCCCAAGTTCCCCAGGCTGAGATGACCCGCTATACGATTGACCTAAAATCCATGACCCAGGGCAGAGGGAAATTCCATATGGCCTTTTCACATTATGAGGAAGTCCCTGCTATGGATGCGGAAAAAATTATCGCACAGTATAAAGCGGAAAAAGAAGATTAAAAAGCATAACAAAAACCCCGCTCATGTCAAGCATGGACGGGGTTTTTTCTTCGAAGGGGATCTTTGGCTTCTTTAAACGTTTTCGACCAACTGACGAATTAGTTCGACGAAAGATATACCGGCTGCCCGCGCCGCGTCCGGGAAAAGACTGGTAGCCGTACATCCGGGGATCGTATTGATTTCCAAGATATAAGGATTTTCCTGCGCATCGACCATAAAATCAACTCTTGCAAATCCGCTGCATCCAAAAAGGCGATAGGTGTCGATCGTCAATTGACGCACCTTTTCTTCTAACGTTTTGCTGATTCGGGCGGGAATAATATGCCGGAAGAGACCGGGGGTATATTTGGATTGGTAATCCCACAAAGTATTTTGCGTATAATCAATTTCGATAATGGGCAAAACGATAGGGTTTTTAGGATTGCCCATAATGGCCACCGTCAATTCCATCCCGCGAATATATTGTTCAATGACAATTTCGGAATCGTAAGCGTAGACTTGGCGCAAAACATTGGCCATATCCGGTTCTTGTTCCACAAAAAACGTACCGATGGACGAACCTTGGTCCGCTGCTTTGACGATCACGGGAAAACCTAGAGTTTCGCGCGTATGCAGAATGGTTTCTTCCACAGCTTCTGTTTGATTGGTTAACAAGAAGGCGGGAGTAGGAAGGCCTTCATAGGCCAATAACTTTTTGGTTAACTGTTTGTTCATTCCCAGCGCGCTGGCCGCCACGCCCGATCCGGTATAAGGAATTTCCAGCGTTTCCAGAAACCCCTGAATGCATCCATCTTCCCCGTATGGGCCGTGTAAAGCAATAAACGCCACATCGGGCTGAAACTGTAATAAATCCTGTACTGTGTCAACTTTAGGGTCCCAAAAAGAACAGGAATACCCCGCTTCTTCCAATGCAGCGAAAACTTCTTTCCCGCTGAGCAGGGAGACTTCGCGCTCCTGTGATTTTCCTCCGGCGATCACCACCACTTTTTTCACAAAAATTCTCCTTCCGTTGAACGAAATATTGAAATATATCTATTATACAATAGATGAAATCGTTTCATACACAAGAAAGGGAAAAATTAAATTTTATCGAAAAAATAGAAAAATCTCTTGGCTTTTTTATCCGATTATGCTAAAATAACAAAGTCGCAAATGCGATTTTTTATAGGGGAGTAGCTCAATTGGTAGAGCACCGGTCTCCAAAACCGGGTGTTGGGGGTTCGAGACCTCTCTCCCCTGCCATTTTTATCATTTAACGATTAAAGGCCGAGGCGATATGCATCGGCTTCTTTTTTCGTATGGGGGAATATGGGTGTGAATCAGAGAGGAATACGACCTAAGAAAGGCGATGAAATAGGGATGAATAATTCTCGACGCAGTTGGGCTGAAATTGATTTAGAAGCTTTGGCGGAGAACTACTGCCATATCCGAAAACGCTTGAATCCCGAAACCATCCTGCTAGCGGTTGTAAAAGCGGACGGCTATGGGCATGGCGCATTGCAGGTCGCCCAAACGGCGCTGAGAAATGGCGCCGGTTATTTAGCCACGGCTACGTTGGACGAAGCCTTAGCGTTGCGGCGACAGGCAATTACAGCGCCCATTTTGGTATTAGGGTATGTCGATCCGCAAGGGTTTGCCGAAGCCATTATGGAATCGATTACCTTGACCCTTTTTGATGAAACCACCGCCGCTCAATTAGCGCGGCAAGCGCGGCAATTGAGAAAAGTTGCAGACGTTCATATCAAAGTAGATACTGGAATGGGACGTATTGGTTTTCCAGCGACGGAGGAAGCTGCAAGTATAGTTTGTCGGATAAACCAATACCCGGAATTACATGTGCAAGGTTTGTTTACGCATTTCGCTTTGGCGGATGGAAAGAATAAACAGTATACATACGAACAATTTGAGCGATTCCAACGATTTGCTCAAATGCTTGTGGAGAAGGGCGTTTCGATTCCTATTCGACATTGCGCCAATAGTGCGGCTATTATGGAGCTGCCGAATATGCAGTTGGAAATGGTGCGCGCCGGAATTATTCAGTATGGATTGTATCCTTCGAACGAAGTGGACCGAAGCCTTTTACCCCTGACGCCAGTCATGCGGTTTAAATCGCGTGTGACGTATATCAAAGAGGTGGAAGCGGGGAAATGCATTAGCTATGGCTGTACCTATGAGACGCAGGGAAAAACGAGAATTGCTACGATCGGAGTAGGCTATGCGGACGGATATAGCCGACTGTTGAGTAATCGTGGTGAAGTGGTTATCCATGGAAAAAAGGTTCCAATTGTTGGACGCGTCTGTATGGATCAGTGTATGGTGGACGTAACTTCTTTACCGCAGGTCCGGGTGGGCGATGAAGTTCTGCTGTTTGGGCGCGAAGAAGATGGAATAACGGCCGAACAAGTGGCAGAATGGACGCAAACTATTCCGTATGAAACGGTTTGCCTGTTGACCAATCGAGTTCCGCGTCTGTATATTCCGGAGAGAAATTCATAAAATAAGAAGAGAAAAAAAAGAGAACCGAGCTTTTCGAAGCGGACCGGTTCTCTTCTTTCTTTGGAGATTTTTTTAATCTTTATAATATCGCCGCGTAACAAGGTATTCGGCGACGATCATCAAAATCAACAGGATAAAATACCCATTGATTTTTCCGTCTAAACCGACATAAAAATAAAAAGACAATGCTGGAATCGTCATCAGATTGGCAATGAGAATCCAGCGCTGAAGAGGACTCTTCTTTTTTTTCTCAGGCGGAGAGGGGGAAGTATCTTCGGGGGAGGTTTGTTCGGATATGTCTTTCATGTCCATGACTCCTTCCAAATAAAAATTTGATCGATCAATCGTTTCTTGCGGATTGGCCAACTTTAACGTCCTTTGTCGGAGCAAAAAATTTCCCTTACGCATACAAAAAAGAAAGATTATGTAAAACGAAAAGGAGAGATTATGCGAACGATAGCCAAACGTAAACCCCGTTATGGAGACGTCATCGGGGTAGATCGCGGATTATATCAGCATTACGGCGTTTATATTTCCCCGGAGAGCGTCATTGAGTACGGAAGCGCCAGCGGAGATTTTGGAGGGGAAATCCGCGTACAGGAGGTTTCCTTGAAAAAATTTTTAGGGGATGATTCCGAATTTTTTATTTGTGTCTTTCCCGATATTGAACAGTCCGATCCGGACGCTTCCCCCCATGATTGGGTCGATCTTTTACGGTTGATCCGACGTACCTTCAAAGGAGAACGGTATCACTTGTACACCCCGGAAGAAACGGTTCAACGAGCGCGGAGCAAACTGGGAGAGACCCAGTATAATTTGCTGCTGCGCAATTGCGAGCATTTTGCGATTTGGTGTAAAACGGGGGTTTCGGAATCCAGTCAAGTAAATCGTATTTTGCACATGTTGGAGGATAAAATCAAACTTCGTTTTTCAGATGAAGCAGCGCTCTCCAATAAATCGGCAGATGGATCCTGACTATATGAAATGTTCCGGCTGCCGGTTTTTAAGGAAAAATCGAAAAAGGAACATTCCAGCGACAAAACCGCCGATATGCGCCCAAAAAGCCACGGCGTTCCCGGCTTCCGAATGATCCATTGCACCGGACAGGAATTGCAGAACGGCCCAAAGTCCTAAATAGAAAACAGCGGGGATCCGTACAAAGAAAAAAGGGAGAATCCAAGTTAAAATGGATGCACGCTTAAAGAGCATGAAGTAGGCTCCCATGATCCCCGCTACGGCTCCGGAGGCTCCGACAACAGGGATTTCAGAAGTTGGGAAAATTAGGCAATGCGTAGCCGAAGCAACGGTTCCTCCAATAAAGTAAAACAACAAATAACGCGCATGTCCCATGCGGTCTTCAACATTGTCGCCAAATAGCCATAACATCCACATATTCCCAATTACGTGCGTCCAGCTTCCGTGCAGGAACATGGCGGTATAGAAAGAAATTCCTGCATGAAATAAAGTGTCCGGCTGCATCAAGGCGGCCGGAACCATCCCCCAAGTTATGAGCAAGCGATAAAGCGCATCGGGGGATAAGAGAGACTCCTGAAAATAAACAAAAAGGTTCAAAACAATTAAGAATACGGTCACATAAGGAAAAGTCTCGCTTCTTGTACTATCTCTTAATGGAAACATACCTCTACTCCTCTAGCCGAAGAAAATATATTTGCCGCCTAATACAGCAAAAAGGACCACGAAGAACATCTTTATGGCAACCGGGGATAAGAAACGGAGAAGAAATACGCCCAATTGGGCGCCGGCCGCCGTCCCCAGACCGAG
This sequence comes from uncultured Syntrophomonadaceae bacterium, assembly GCA_944391275.1. Lineage (GTDB taxonomy): Bacteria > Bacillota > Syntrophomonadia > Syntrophomonadales > Syntrophomonadaceae > CALXSZ01. The sequence goes on along the minus strand of CALXSZ010000127.1, from coordinate 738 downwards.
CAAAATGCCAGCCTTTAAATGAACAAATCCTTGAAGAAGTTTTACAATGCCTCCGCACAGCGATAAAGGCAACATCGCAGCAAAGCTGGTTCCTACGGAGATTAATGGAGAGATCCCCATCATACCGACCATAACCGAAGTCATAATGGCTCCGCCGCCAATCCCTAAGATGCCTGCTAAAATTCCCGTAACCATTCCCAGCGCAATCAATGTTAACCGACCGTATTGCGGTTCTTTTTCTGCTTCAAGGACGTTTTTGGACGCGGTTTGTTTCTTGGATTGATAGATTTGAATAGCCATACGTACCGTCAAAAACCAAAACCACAGTCCCAAAAAGAAAACCACGATTCGAACTTGATCGATTAAGTAGATTCGGAAAACCCATGAGCCTAGGGTTACCCCGACGATTCCGCTTGCGCCCATATAAGCACCCATTTTCCAATTCACATTTCCTGCGCGCGCGTGCGCTTGCAAACTGGAAAGAGACGTGAAAATAATGGCAAATAAAGAAGTTCCCATCGCGGTTGGGATATCATAACCCATTCCGATTTCCAGAATCGGTAGGATGATCATACCGCCACCTAAACCGGCTACTGAACCTAACATGCCCGCAATCAGTCCGGTTAATACCAAAACCAAAAAATCAATCATCGGATATCGCTCCTTTCTTATTGGCTTTTTATGCGGGAAATTCTTTGAAAGTGCATTTATTGTAGCATGTTTTCTCAGCAAATAGAA
>CALXSZ010000126.1 GCA_944391275.1 uncultured Syntrophomonadaceae bacterium | reverse complement strand
ATTGCCCCGTGTTTGGGTGATTTTTTGCCCAAAGAAGTGTGGGTTTGCGATAAATCCTTTAATCGTCCGAATGACGCGGTTTCTGTACGTCGGCATATCTCCGTTTACTAGAAAACGCCGAGATTCTCTTGCCGTGCAAACCTTTATAAGTATGAAATTTTGTTTTTTAACCGATGGTTTATTTTCTTAGAAGAATGGTGTAGGAGGTATTTTTCTGCAACTGTTCAATCTACTTGGTTTCCGCATGATGGGCTGGGAAGAATATACGGGCGAAGGAAGCGCTGCGCAAACGGGGAGAAGATCTGATGGGAATGTTTCTTAGCGATGTGGCGTTTCAAATTTTTTCTTTTTATGTGTTCAAATGTTATGTTTTAATCCACTGGCGAACTGTTTTTCCAAGAGAAAAGTGAATGTGCGAGAAGACGAAGACAATCAGAAAAGATCTTGAAAATATTTTAATACAACAAATTATTAAAGTAATAAAGTTTTTGACGGATAGGTCTATTTTTATGAAGGGGGGATAAGAGCAAAGATTTTTATAAAAAACTGTAAGAAAAGAGTGGAAGATCAGTAAAATAAGTGAAAAGAGATCCTGATGAATGATCCGATTCAGATGTGTAAGTAAAAATCGGTCGAATCAAAGAAAAATGAAAGAAAGCTGGCGAAGTAGCTATGTTTAGGAAACTTACGGCGATTCAAACCATTGCTTTGGGTTTTGGCTTCATAATTCTTGTTGGAGCAATTCTTTTAATGTTACCTATTTCGAATCGGGATGGAGAATCAATCCCGTTTCTTCATGCACTTTTCACTTCGACGTCGGCTACTTGTGTAACAGGGTTAATTCTTTATGATACCTATAGCCAGTTTTCATCTTTTGGACAAGGGGTACTGCTGATTTTGATTCAAATTGGCGGATTGGGATTCATGACGGTGATGGCGCTGTTTTTCTTTGCTTTCAACAAACGAATTGGGCTCAAACAACGGATGTTCTTAACGACGGCTATTTCAACTTTGCAGATGAGGGGAATTGTCCGGTTGATTCGGAGAATTTTGCTGGGAACGCTGATCTTTGAAAGTTTAGGAGCGGTTTTACTGGCGACGCAATTTTACCCGGAGTTTGGTGTAAAAGGGATTTGGTTTAGTATCTTCCACTCCATATCGGCTTTTTGCAATGCCGGCTTTGATTTAATGGGGATTGATAGCCCTTTTTCCTCCTTGACGCGTTTTCAGGATAATATAGTCGTCAATTTTACGATTATGGGATTGATTATCGTTGGCGGGATTGGGTTTATTGTGTGGGATGACCTGCGCAATAAAGGGTTCCATTGGAATCGTTATGAATTGCATACGAAAATCATTCTTTCGTTTACGTTGGGACTTATTCTTTTGCCGGCTGGACTTTTCTTTTTTACAGAACGCCAGACCGCGATGGCGGGGATGGGAACGGGGGAAGCCTTACTGGCGTCTCTTTTTCATTCCGTAAGCAGCCGCACAGCCGGTTTCAATACTGTAAATATGGCGGACTTGTCTGTTTTAGGCTCTTTGATCACCATGATTCTGATGTTCATTGGAGCCGGATCCGGATCGACAGCCGGCGGGATCAAAGTAGGAACGTTTGCTGTGATTGCGCTGTCGGTTTTTGCTTATATACGTGGAAAAAAGGATGTAGATATTTTTCAGCGGCGGCTTAAGACAGAAATGATTCATCAAGCTTTTTGTAGTGCGGGTTTTTATTTTATTTTGGCGGTCAGCAGTATTGGTATCTTGGTGGGTTTGCAGCCTTTTTCGCTGGAAGACGCCGCATTTGAAGTTTTTTCCGCGTTAGGGACAGTTGGCATCTCTAGAGGAATTACGGGGACGTTGTGTCCGTTTTCCCAGGCGCTCATCATTTTTTTGATGTATTCAGGTAGAGTCGGGAGTCTGGCAGTACTAATATCTTTATCGAATAGAAAAAAAATAGGGAATTTGAGAAATCCGGAAGATCGCATTATTATCGGATAAGGAGAATGAATATGCAATCAATGCTTGTTATTGGATTAGGCCGTTTTGGAAGAAACCTTGCGTTACATTTGATGGAACTGGGCAATGAAGTGATGGTGATTGATAAAAACGAAGAAGTGGTTGATCAATTAGCGCCTTATGTAACTCAGGCGAAAATTGGGGACTGTATGAAAGAACCCGTACTGGATGCATTAGGCGTATCCAATTTTGATATTTGTTTTGTTTGCATCAGCGAGGATTTTCAGTCGTCTTTGGAAATCACTTCTCTGCTGAAAGATTACGGGGCGTCAAGAGTGGTGGCGAAAGCAGATCGTGAAATCCATGCGAAATTTTTACGAAAAATTGGAGCCAATGAAGTCATTTATCCAGAACGAGATATGGCGCAGCGCGCCGCTGTAAAATATAGCGCTCAAAATATTTTTGATTATATCGAATTTACGTCGGAATACGCCATTTTCGAGATTGAAGTTCCCGCAAAGTGGATTGGGAAAAGTTTGAAAGAGGTCGACGTCCGCTCGCGTTATCGAATTAACGTGATTGGACAAAAGAACGATCAACAAGTGATCCCGATTACCAGTGCGGATTTTGTTTTTTTACCCGGGGAGCACCTTTTGTTGGCAGGGAGTAAGAAAGATCTACTTATGCTGGCAAAAGAAAAATGATAAAAATGGAAACAAAAATATTGACCGATCGGTCAGTTTAAAGTATACTGATACTACAATCCACATAAAATGAAGAAGGAGGAACCAAATAGAAATGAGAGGATTGATACGCATTGATTGGAATCGACGGGCTGTTGCAAGCGTCGTAGCCATATTTATGTTGCTGGGGCCGTTTTTACAGATAGCCAATGCGGCCGATTCAGATTCAGGCGTAGTAGAGCTATCCCTACAAGACGCCGTTGATTTAGCGATGAAAAATAATGATGATATTAAATCGGCTGAACTGAATAAAGAGAACACGAGTTTAACGCGGTCGATTGGACAAAAAGAATATGCTCAAAGCATTGTAAATGGACCGGCGTATAATACTTTTACTCAAGACCAGACGCTCAATACGCAAAAAATTAACGACCTGAATTATGATATAGCCAGCTTGACGTATGATTATACGAAAGAGGCCGTAGAAGTAGCGGTGCAGCAAGCGTACTGGAATGTTTTATTGCAGCAGAGCGCTATAGAAACAGCTCAATCGGACTTGGAATACGCGGAAGCGCAATATCGATCTGAACAACTGAAACAGACGGTGGGAATGTTGACGCAAACGTCGGTTGAACAAGCGAAAGCAACGGTAGAATCGGCGAAATCTGCATTGACCAGCGCAGAAGGGAACCTGGAAACCGCTTTAGATTCTTTAAGAAAACTCATTGGACTAAAAGAGGGGACGGAATTGCTTTTAACGGAAGAACTTCCGGAATATACCCCGATTGAAATTAGCGATTTGGAATATTACGTGAACAAAATGGTTATGAATGCGCCCACATTGAAAATTCAGGACTTAAATGTGGAAGTAGCGGATTATACAGGGGAAAATACCAAATTGGGGATTCTAAGCAACATACTTGAAACTTCGACAAATGGAACGACGACTGGCGGAGTGACATATAGCCAAGAAGATCAGGAAGATCAAGCGGAAATTGGAATTGAAAGCGCGAGACTTACAAAAGAAACGACAGAGAAAAATTTGAAAGAGACGGTGCGTTCGTTATATTATAATGCTTTGGCGTTGGAGGCGCAGTATGAATCGTTGCAGCAGACGATGCTTACCGCTCAATCGAATTTGGAAACCCAACAGCAAATGTATGAGTTAGGAATGGTCACGTCTTTGGAGGTTTTAGCTGCTGAGAATACATGCGCCAGCTATGAGGATCAGTATAAACAGCTTGTCATTAATCATGCCATTACGGCGTTGCAACTGGAACATCCATGGGTTTAGGCTAATAGGAAAAAATGAAAACCGGAGAAAATTTCTCCGGTTTTTTTGTGGAAAGAAATTCTTTCCCAAGCAAAACGGATTGCGGATTGGGAAAAATATGAAGATTAAATGAAACGAAAGAAACGTGACGAAAGATTTTGGCATTTAAAAAAGCAGATAACCAAAAAAAAACAAAATTTCTATAGAAACTCTTTCACGATTGAGGTATAATCGAGGTGGGCATGTAGGCAGTGTGATGTTCCAAGGTTTTGTTATCAAGGAGAGCATAGAATGAAAAGCTCCTTGATAATAATAAATGGATGCTGTAAATAATATTTAGAATGGAGTGACGTATGTGAGCAATGAAAAAAACAAAGTTATGACGTTGCATGATGCCATTGCGAAATATGTACATGATGGCGATCATATCGTATTAGGTGGTTTCGTAACCCATCGCAGACCCGTTGCGGCTGCTTATGAAATCATTCGGCAAGGCATCAAAGACTTGGTTTATGAAAGCGCGGGCGGTGCAATGGACGGCGATTTGTTAATCGGCGCCGGCTGTGTGAAAATTTTGCTGGAATCCTACATGGCAAATTCTGGTTACACGCAGGTCTGCCGCCGGATGCGACATGCCATTGAAGCCGGCGAACTGATGTTTGAAGATTATTCTTTAGACGTTCAGCCAATTCAATATCATGCTGCAGCACTCGGTTCTCCTTATATCCCGATTAAAAACATGCTCGGAAGCGATCTGGAAGATAAATGGGGGATTCCTGCTGAAGAATGGAAGAAAAATCCCAAACTTCCAAACGCAAAATTCCTGACGGAAGACAATCCCTTCAATCCTGGCGTAGGCGATAAATTATTGCTGCTGCCGGCCGCACCGTTGGACTGTGCAATTATTCATGCGCAATATGCTGCACCGGATGGAACGTGCCGTATCGAAGGTTTAACGGCTATTGATGCGGATATCGCTATGGGTGCAACGAACTGTATCGTTATGTGCGAACAAATTGTTCATCCAGACTTCTTGCGCGAAGCGCCTTGGGCGAATACCTTACCGGGATTAGTAGCGGATGCGGTTGTAGAAGTTCCATATGGTTGCCATCCGTTACAGTGCGCAAACTTCTATGATTATGACGGTATGTTCATGCGTATGTATGATGAAATCAGCAAGGATGAGGAAAAATTCAAGGAATTCTTGGATGAATATGTTTATGGTGTGAAAGACCACATGGAATATCTGGATAAATTGGGCGCGAGCCGTCTGTTAACTTTGCGCACCAAAGCCGGATGGGGTTATGTGCCGGGGTTAAAGAGAAAGTAATAATACCGATGGAACTTGTTTAACAAGTGAATATGATTGATGGGAGATGAAAAGATGTCAGAGTTAAAATGCACAAAAAAACAAATGATGGCGGTTGTTATGGCTCGGCAGATTAAAGACGGAGACGTAGTTATCGTTGGTACCGGTTTGCCGCTGGTAGCAGCGAGCCTTGCAAAAAATAGTACCGCTCCCAATATTGCACTACTTTTCGAATCGGGTATTTTTGATGGGGGTCCGGTAGAAGTGCCAACGAGCGTATCGGATTTGAGAATTTGCTACAGAGCTTCTGCTTTAACGCCGCAATATAGATATTTTGGTTTCCAGGCAAATGCTTGGAAGAAAAATGATATTAACCTGGGCTTTTTAGGCGGAGCTCAGATTGATCCTTATGGGAATCTGAATTCCACCAGTATTGGGGATTATTGGCATCCGAAAACGCGCTTTACAGGTTCCGGCGGGGCGAATGGTATTGCGACGAACTGCAGTACAGTTATCATGATGAACCATCAAAAACGTCGGTTCTGCGATAGTGTTGACTATGTAACCAGCCCGGGTTGGATCGATGGACCGGACGGACGTGCGAAAAAAGGTTTGCGCAATGACCGTGGACCCATTGCGGTTGTAACGGAAATGTGCGTGATTCGTTTTGATGAAAACACGAAACGCGCTTATTTAGCAGAATATTTCCCTGGAACGACTCCGGAAGAAGTACAAGCTGAAACGGGATTTGAAATGGATTTAAGCCGTGCGGTTGAATCGGAAAATCCTACGGACGAAATTATGGATATTTTGTTAAATAAAGTGGATCCGCAACGTTTGATGGTTTGATAGATAAAAACTTTAAGAAAAGTTTTAAAGATACGCTTGTAATTTCTTTGAAATTGCAATACAATCAAGATGATGGAAAAAGAAATACAATTATTAGATAAAGATAGTCTAATGGTTCTGAAATTTCTGAAAGAAAATAGAAATGAGCCAGAAGATGTGAAATGCATAGCGGAGATCTTACAATTGAGTATTGAAGAGGTCGAGAAAGCTTTGCATACGCTTGAAGCACGGGGATATCAAATAGTGTATGAAGGAGGGTGCAGCGCTCGCTTGCTGCATCTTCCGGAAACACTTTTTCCATGGGATGTGGAAGATGGAATTAGTACGCGCTTCATGGGACGTGTTGTTCGGGCGTTTGAGGAAGTTGATTCAACAAATATTTTTGCGGCTCGATGGGCGCAGGAAGGCGCTCCAGATGGAGCGGTGGTTGTGTCTGAAAAACAAAATGCAGGCCGTGGGCGATTTAATCGCCAATGGGTTTCGCCGGCAGGAAAAGGAATTTATTTTTCCTTGATATTAAGACCGGAGATGCCGATGTCCCAAGTGTCGATGCTAACTTTCCTTGCAGCAGCGGCTTTAGCGGAAACGTTGGCGCGAGAATTTGGTATAGACGCTCAAGTGAAGTGGCCGAATGATGTTCTGGTGAAGGGGAGAAAAATTTGTGGAATTTTATCAGAAGTCAAATCGGCAAAAACCAAAGGAAAAGCGGAATATGTTGTGATTGGAATTGGAATTAATGTCAACCATACAAAAGAGGATTTTCCTTTGGATAGTTTAACTTCTGCAACTTCGGTTCAGATAGAAACAGGAAAAGAAATAGTACGAGCGAAACTTTTACAAAAGGTTTTGCAATTAATGGAATATTATTATGAAGAGTATAAGACGACGGGTTTTTCGTGGCTTCGTGATCGGTGGATGGAAAGAAACTGTACGATGGGTCGTTTTGTGCGAATAAATACCAACACAGAAGGATTTGTTGAAGGGGAAACCGTTGGCTTAAGTGAACAAGGTGGATTGCTGGTTCGCCTTCCATCCGGCGAACTGAGAGAATTTTTGGCTGGAGACGTCAGTATTGGAAGTGCAAACTTCCGATAGATCATATTAATGATTTTAAATTTTATAGGGGATTTTAAAAATTTTTAAAATCCTTGTTTATGGTAGTAAAGAGGGAGAAAACTTTGTTACCATAAACACAAGAAAGAATCGGAATGGTTCAGGAAAGGAGGGCAATTGGAAGATGAATTTAACAGCGGAAACAATTATTAGCGGTATTGTGGCAGTTTTCTTGGTTATGGTTTTGATACAGATTATGGTGTCTTTTGGTTCTGCGATCGCTAAAAGCATCGAAAGAAGACAGGCAGCTGCCGCTGCGAAAAAGGCTGAACGCGCTGCTCGTGAAGCAAGACGGGCTAAAAGAGCGTAACACGCAGTAAGGAATTATTCCTCTACAAACAACAATTAAGAGAGCAAAGGAGTATGTGGAAAAATGGATTTGTTAAGTAATATAATAGCTACCACTGCTTTTCCCGATCTGCAGTGGGGTAATATCTTAATGTGGGCGATTGCCTTTTTATTCATGTATCTTGCAATTGCAAAAGAGTATGAACCATTATTGTTATTGCCGATTTCTTTCGGTATGTTGTTAGCGAACTTACCGTCCAATGTTTTCCAAGAAGGCAGCGGCTTAATTTGGAGATTCTACCACTATGGTTGTGAATGGGAAATTATTCCTCCGGTAATCTTCTTAGGCGTAGGCGCAATGACTGACTTTGGTCCGTGTATTGCAAATCCAAAAACCTTATTGTTAGGCGCTGCCGCACAGTTAGGGGTTTATGGAACGTTCTTCCTGGCTTTGTTGTTAGGTTTTACGCATCAAGAAGCAGCGGTTATTGGTATTATCGCAGGCGCGGATGGTCCTACGACGATTTTCTTGGCAGCTAAATTGGCTCCGCATATGTTAGGTATCTGCGCAGTTGCCGCTTATTCTTATATGTCTCTGGTTCCGGTTATTCAACCTCCGGTTATGCGTTTGCTGACCACAAAAGAAGAAAAAGTTATTCGCATGAAATCTTTGCGTAAGGTTTCCAAATTAGAAAAAGTATTTTTCCCGATT
>CALXSZ010000125.1 GCA_944391275.1 uncultured Syntrophomonadaceae bacterium | reverse complement strand
CAAAGAGGGTATTTGCCACATTCCAAATGAGGGTGGCCTTTTCCTGGATATTCTTTCCCACAGAGGCCAGCTGTCCATTTGCGATCATAAAATCGCCCTTTCTGTATCTGATTTTTTAATATTAGATTTGCTTTGATTATATCATATGCCAATGGAAACAGTAACATCATTACACAAAAATCAATCGTATTATATTATTATCAAAATTATTTCAAGAAAAGAGCGACCCGTGCAGATAGCACAGATCGCCCTTTTTTAGTCAGATTCAAAGTCATAAAACTCGGAATTCTGGATGTAGCGTAACACCGACAACGGTTTTGGAGCGGCCTGTTCCGTTCTCACAATCTCGGCGGCATCGTGATACCCAATGATCTTCCTGTTACCGAAAGGACAACGGGAACCAGTTACCATACCCATAGAGGGCGAAGTTTCATCGTCATAGACCGGCACCTTTTTGACCTTGATGCTATAAGTGGCTCGTGGACCTGCGTCATGCCAATATAATGCTTTTGCCCGCAAACGCTTAAAGCCATATCCATTCCCCTGAGCGTTGATCCTCTAAATCATACTGTTTGTTCCCTCAGAGGCCGCATTCGTAAACTGGCACCCATCATCAAAATAATTGAATATTTTTTGGTACCATTTTTGCGTTGTTCGGTAGAAGACTGTCAACTCCGTATTGAAGTTCCCTCATGGTTACTTTCCTGGCCCCCTTTGGTGAATCAGTTTTATCCATTCAGCGTAGGCAGCCTCTGCATCGGTTCTGGATTCCTGCTCATAGATACGTTCAAAGCCCTCTTTAATCAACCTCAGATGGTTGAATTCGGGAAACGTCTGGCAAACATCGGCCATAATCGCAATGCGCCGGGTCTTTTCCGCCAACTTATCTTTTCCAAACTTGAAAAGGTAAGCATTGTGGATCACTAATTCACGCACCGCTTTCATTCGCTGAGCTTTAGCAGGATTTGTTTCCTGATCAATTTGCTGACCGATCTTCTCCATGATAGTCTTCTTTGACTTAGCCACCTTAGAGTAGAAATTCTGATAGACGTGGTACTTGTCCACGATCAGTTTTGCATTGGGCAGGCACAGTTGGATGTGAGAACGATAGCCATTTGCCATATCCGTGGTGACGATACGAATGTTTTTGTCATAGTCTACTATTCGCTCAATCGTACCTATAATGTCCGCCTCTTTGTTATTCTCGGTCATTTCCAGAAGCCTGCCTGTTTTGATGTCCACAAATATTCCTCGCATAGCATGGACGATGTGCTTCTCGTCGATACCCAAGACCTCTGGGGCTACAATTGGGACAACCGCCAACATATTTGGATGTTGGCTTACGGTAGAAAACCAGATATGGAGAGCCGTCTTTTGGCTTCATACACCTCTCAGCCATAATATCTGGCAGGTTGAGTGAAGGAATAGGCGTAACATCCACCATGTCATCTTCTTTAAATTCGATTCTTCTTGTATCTGACATTTGGTGTTGCCTCCTTCCTCGCCACCGTATGAATTCTACTACATCCCCGATATTATAGTCCAGCACGGAACAAATTTTCCACAGGACATCCATCGAGACAGATTCTCCCTTTTTAAGTTTCGTCATTGATCCAGAGGAAATCCCAGACATCTTCCGTAGTTCTGCTTGGGAGATCTCTTTATCAATCAAGAGTTTCCAAAGCCTTTTATAAGATACTTTCATAGAATACCTCCATAGCTGGAGTTTTTGTAAAATTATTATATCACTAAAAAAAGGTATTTTGACAATAATATAGATAAAATTGCTATAAACTCAACAAACATAACAATATTGAAAGAGAAAAGGAGTAGTAGTCGATATAGAGTGATCCACCATATAGATTCCTAATGTGGGCGAAAAGGGACCCACTCTTTTTTACGGAGCAGATGCTATGGAAAACTGAGAGCAGTTTGGAGTTGGTACTCACTTTGTTTTACGAAGAAGTTATTATTGGTGATTTTATAGATACCCACTGTAAATAACGAATACCCAGAAAGGATATAAACTTGACAAAAAAGAAAGGGAAACGGATAATATACATATACGCCTAATGGTATGGAGGTGTGGAAATGAAGCAATGTATGGATACCGAAAACTTACATCGTCGCTTAAAAAAAATCATTGGTCAGGTGCAAGCGGTGGATCGCATGGTAGATGAAGATATCCCCTGTGAAGATATCTTAGCTCAAATTAACGCTGCAAAATCCGCTTTGCATAAGTGCGGTCAGGTCGTATTGGAAGGGCATATTAAACATTGTGTGCGTGATGGCATTGAACACGGAGACGCTGAGCAAACGATTGCAAATTTTACGAAGGCCGTTGAGCGATTTGCTAATATGAATTAGATAAAAACCATAAAATTACATTTAAAAATCAGCTGATCAACGTATGGTAAAAAGAAAAACGACAGATAGCAGCTTGTATTTGTATAAGTTTTTCTTTTAGACGTTTGATCGGCTATTTTTTTACGCGCTTGACAACCCATACCCCTATTGGTATAATATCCGCGTATGAATATACCTATACCCCGTTTGGTATAAAAAGGAGGCGTTATGAAAAAGCTTGAAGCATTTTTAGAATGGGGGGGAATTCAAAAAGATCTTGTTTGTTTAATCATCTCCGCAGTGGCTCTGAGTATCAGTCTCTTTCATTGGATTCCTCTTCCTTTCGACGCGGCATGGATTGCCATCATCTTATGCGGCGTTCCCATCATCCTGGAAGCCATCGTTGGTTTAGCGACCGCGTTTGATATCAAAGCCGATGTATTGGTTTCCATCGCTTTAATTGCTTCGATCCTTATTGGTGAAGATTTTGCCGCCGGAGAAGTTGCTTTCATTATGCAGTTGGGCGCTTTGCTGGAGGATTTAACGGTTGCTAAAGCCCGGGCCGGAATTGAAAAATTGGTTCATTTAACCCCCCAAACAGCACGAATCATAAACGACGGTCTAGAACAAATCATTCCGGCGGAACAAGTACAGGTGGGCGATCTTCTGCGCGTCTTACCGGGAGAGACCATTCCAGTAGACGGCGTCATCCAAAAGGGACAAACGTCCATTAATCAATCCGTTATGACGGGAGAATCCTTGCCCGTGGAAAAAGGCGTAAACGACGAAGTATTCAGTGGAACCGTCAATCAATTCGGATCTTTTGATATGCTTGCCACGAAAGTGGGCGAAGATAGTTCGATTCAACGGATGATCCAGTTAGTTCAATCAGCGGACGCCGGAAAAGCCAAAGTGGTAGGAATTGCCGATCAATGGGCAACCTGGATTGTTGTGATTGCTCTAACTGCCGCCCTATTGACCTGGTTGGTCACGGGGCAAATCATTCGCTCGGTAACCATTCTCGTTGTATTTTGCCCTTGCGCACTGGTTTTAGCAACACCTACCGCCATTATGGCGGCTATCGGGAACGCAACCAAACATGGATTTCTGGTACGCGAAGGAGACGCATTAGAACGGCTGGCAAAGGTTGATAAAATTTTCTTCGACAAAACAGGAACATTAACACTTGGCACATTAGAAGTCACGGCAATTCATTGCTTTCACCCAGACATATCGAAAGAGACCCTTTACGCCTATGCCGCCGGCGTCGAACAACGCTCCGAACATCCCTTAGGAAAAGCGATATTACGCGGTTATCGTTCTTCTCACCAAGAAAGCGTTCCTGCAATCGAACAATTTCAAATGTTTCCCGGCCGCGGCGTTCAAGGGATTCTTGAAGGAAAAGAAGTCCTGGCGGGAAATCTCGAAATGTTCCTGGAAAATGGGATCGATATCCCTCCTTCCGGACTCGACTGCGCTCAGGTATATATCCAGGATGGATGTACCATCACTTATTTGGCACTTGACAAACAATTCGCAGGATTTATTGCTCTGTCCGATACGCTCCGCCCTGACGCTAAAGATACGATCATAAAAATAAAAGCGACCGGTATCACGCCAACGCTTCTCACAGGCGATCATGCAAAAGCCGCCGGACAGGTCGCTAAACAGCTCGGTTTAACGGAAATCCATGCCGAATGTCTTCCAGAAGACAAACTGCGTTATATTGATGATTCGCAAAGCAAGCAAGAACTCGTGTGTATGATTGGAGACGGGATCAACGACGCGCCGTCTTTAAAAAAAGCGTACGTGGGAATCGCAATGGGAGGTGTTGGAAGCGATATTGCCATAGATGCGGCTGACATTGTATTAGTGAAGGATGAAATAAAAGAAATTCCGCACTTGATTCAACTCGCAAAAAAAATGATGCGGGTCATTAAGTGCAATTTAACCTTTTCAATGGTATTGAATTTTCTTGCCATTATTTTGGCCATGAACGGCACGCTGAATCCCGTGATGGGGGCGCTGGTTCACAACGCCGGTTCAATCTTTGTTATTGTCCATTCCGCTTTTTTATTAACATGGAGGAAAGAAAAATGAGTATATCAACCATTATCGCGTTATTCATTGGCGCATCTATCTTTCTAGGCGGCCTTTATTATCTTCTGAAAGAGAAAGAGGATAAAGAATCTCGGAGGATTTATCAAATTACGACGCTTACAGGCGCTGTCCTTCTGGTTATTTTCGTATTAAAAGCTTTGCCCGTTCCCGTATGATTCCCTATCCTAAAAAAGTATCGGGTCAACGAATAGACAATGGATCCTATCGTATGATAGAATAAATTTATCTAAAAATTGCAAAAGAACCTTCTTGGGAAAAAGCCGGGACAGACCTCGCTTACCGCATCGGGAAGGTTCTTTTGTATGGGATTTCTCAATGGAAGAACTTTTAGAAGGTGGAAGGACGATGCAAAAAGAAATTACGCTAACTTTTCATAACGAAGGGCTGCGTTCGTATATTGAGTTGGATTTATGCAGCGAATGTCCCAGGCAAGATCAAAAAGGCTGCTGCGGATGGTATTCGCCCGTGTGGTACCCGTCGGATCTTGCTTTTGTGTTCAAGGAAGATCCCCAAACGCTGGATTTTGTATGGAATTTAGAACATTTAACGGTACTGGACGCCAGCGTCACCATTAATAACCTTCCAGAGTCGGATGGTTACCAATGCCGTTTTCATCGTAAAGAAGGAGGCTGTGTGATCCCACAGCACCTTCGCGAATCCGTTTGCCGACAATTTGTTTGCATCGGCGTGAATTGGCAAGCGGAACCCAATTTACAGCGTTGGGTCAAGTTCTTCGATCAATTAACGACCTATGAGATCGCTGTCAACGAGCGACTTTCCCAGAAGCTCCTTCATGCTGGACTCAGTCTAAGGAATCCCGCGCAGCGTCAGGATTTTATGCAAAT
>CALXSZ010000124.1 GCA_944391275.1 uncultured Syntrophomonadaceae bacterium | reverse complement strand
TAGGCGTGTGTATGCAGTACAGTCAGTGGGTAGATCCTACTTATGCGATGAATTGCTTTGACCATATTTTTGCAGGAAAAAAAGCCAGCGTAGTCGAGCAAAATCGGAAAGCTTTTGCGTATGGCGTTCAATATGCAAGCGATCACTGGCGGAAACAGGCCTAATGAAAGAAAGCATGCATAAGAGAGTTGAATATTGATAAAAAAGCATCTAAAGTTTTTTAGATGCTTTTTCTTTGGGAAGTAGGATGCGTACATGGAACGTACATGGAAGATTTTTTCAAACCGCTTTCTGGTAATATGCCAAATAAAATAAGGTTAGAACCGAGATAACCAAGGGAAACCAGCTTTTCATCTAAAATAAAAAAGCAAGGAGTTGCGATGGGGTAAGCGCAATGCGAAATTCCTACCATTCTTGAAGAGATATGTTCTAAAGCAAATTTTTGCCATAAATATCCACCAACTGCACAACCGAGCGCCGCATCAATAAAGATAAGAATATTGAATCATTCCTATACAGATTTTTTCCAATTTGCTTAGTTGCTCACATGAAAATCTTCTTATAAATGAATAGCATGTTAAAACGATTGTTTTCATTATATTTTTCAATCATTTTCATGTTCGTATTTTTTGTAAATATCCTGTGTTGAATATTTTTTTACTTTTATTCAATATTTTCTATAAAAATAAATGAAAGAAAAAATTCGTCAAAGAATTAAACGAAAAAAAAATATTTTCACTTGAATGTCAAATAAAATGACATTATAATAAAGGAAGGAGGCGAAAAAAATGGAAATCATTAAGCAGTTGCGCAAAGAAAAAAAAATTACGCAGGGACAATTAGCGGAAGCAATGAATGTCAGCCGCTCGACGATTGCGATGTGGGAGACGAGCGGGAGTTGTCCTAAACAAGAAAGCTTGAAGAAATTGGCCGATTATTTTTTGGTTTCAACCGATTATTTGTTAGGCCGGATAACCAATGAAAATCAGCAAAAAAATTTTTTGTCGGCAGATGAGCAACAAGTGAGTCAAGAAAGATCCAGCGTAAGCAGCGTAACCTATTCCAATCAAAAGCGAGAGATTTCCAATTGCTTTCCAACGCAAAAAATTCCTATTTTAGGCAAGGTAGCCGCAGGACTTCCTTTATATGCGGATCAAAATATTGAAGGATATACGTATACAGAACGTCGAGGGAAAAATCAATACTTTGCTTTAAGAATACGGGGCGATAGTATGACTGCGGCAAGAATTTTTGATGGGGATATTATTATTGTCCGCAAACAGGATATTGTGGAAGACGGAGAGATAGCGGTGGTGTTGGTGGATAATGAAGCGACGGTAAAACGGTTTTACCAAGATCATAACAAAGTGATTTTAATGCCTCAATCAGAAAATAAAATACACAAACCGCAAATATACGATATTACTCAGCATGATGTACGAATTCTTGGAAAAGTTGTCGAAATTAAGGTTGCTATAGAGTAATGGGATCGATAAATTTCTCCTTTGGCTTATTTGTGTTCGAAAGATCATGGATGGAGCTGCCAACTAATAGGAATGGGTTCTGCCACGAATGTGTTTTGTCTAATTTGCAGCAAGGGTATATCCAAATCGTATAAATATATAGCGAATGGATGCAGAGGATTTTTAATCCTCATAGACTTTTTTTAATATTTTTAAAGAAGAATAAGAATCTATGTTATTAGATTGATCGAGAATCTGGAGGGAATGTTTTGAGTGTAGAGATAGGAATCATGGTTCCCCATCCACCGATTAGTATACCGGCAGTTGGACGCGGCGATGAAAAAAAGATGAGCCAAACAAGCAAAAGTTATCAGAAGGTTACGCGAATGGTTGCGGAAAAACGTCCGGATACCATTGTTATTCTTTCCCCGCATAGTATCTTGTATTTTGACTATTTTCATATTTCTCCAGGAGAAGAAGCCCATGGGGACTTATCGGATTTTCAAGCGGGAGACATTCAGTTCCATATAAAATATGATACGGAAATGGTTCGGGAAATGGAAAAATTGGCCCAAATCAATGGTTTAGCCGCTGGAAGTATGGGCGAAAAGGAAGCGAAATTAGATCATGGAACCATGGTCCCTTTATGGTTTTTGCAAGAAGCATATCGCGGAAACTTTGGAGCTACCCGTTTTATACGGATCGGTTTGTCGGCGCAGTCTTTTTTAGAACATTACCGCTTGGGAATGCTGATTAAACAGGCGACGGCTAGTTTAGGACGACGTGTTGCGATTGTTGCGAGCGGAGATTTGTCCCACCGTATTCAAGAAAATAGTCCGTATGGTTTTCATGCAGATGGTCCTGCATATGATAAGAAAGTAATGGAGGTAATGGGAAAAGGGGATTTTGGAACGCTTTTTGATTTCAAAGAGAAATTTTGTGAAAATGCAGCCGAGTGTGGGCATCGAGCTTTTCTCATTTTAGCCGGATGTTTTGATGGGATGAACGTTCAGGTGGAAAAATATTCTTATGAGGGGCCTTTTGGTATTGGTTATGGAGTTTGTGCGTATACGCCTAAAGGAAAAAGTGCGAGACGCTGTTTTTTAGAAATACAAAAAGAGATTATGGAGAAAACCTTGCAACAACGTAAAGCCAAAGAGGATCCGATTGTGCGATTAGCCAGGCAAGCGTTAGAAAGCCTTATTCTGAAAGAAGAAAAATTGGTTGTTCCAGATGGTATCCCGGAAACTTTTTTGCAGGAGAAGGCCGGAGTATTTGTTTCGCTTTATAAAAACGAACGTTTGAGAGGGTGCGTGGGATCCATTGAACCGACTGCTTCCAATATAGTGGAGGAAATCATTCGTTCCGCTCAAAGCGCAGGAACGCGTGACACACGATTTATGCCGGTGCAGCCGAATGAATTAGATGAATTGACCTATCGTGTGGATATTTTGTCCGAACCTGAAGATATTCAAACGCATGCAGAGCTGGATGTCCAAAAATATGGCGTCATTGTCAGCCGTGGATTTAAAAAAGCCCTTTTGCTGCCGGAACTGGAAGAAGTGCATACGGTCGAACAACAAGTTTCTTTAGCAAAAGAGAAAGCGGGAATTGCAGAAAAAGAACGGGTAAAAATGCAGCGCTTTACGGTACAAAGATACCAGTCCTGTGAGAATCCATGATTGATTTTTTAGGCGGGAAAAGATTTTTATCGTTTGCTGTTAAGTGAAAAAACAGACAGTTGGGTTGTTCATTCGCGTGATGTATAATAAATTTGAAATTATTCTTGACAAAAAAATGGAACTTACTAGAATAAAGAAAGTTAAATAATAAAAAAGCATTACCGCCGGGTAATCAAAGCGTTAAGTTTTGTATCGATAGGCCTTTGGAGATACAAAATATTAACGCTTTTTTTATTTAAATGCATTGAAAAGAAAGGAATGGTTTTTATGGCGTGGATCTATTTATTGTGTGCTGGACTTCTTGAAATATTTTGGTCAACGTGTTTAAAATATTCGCACGGTTTTAGCATACTAAAATATACGATTTTAACAATTATTGGGATGATTTTCAGTTTTTTGTTTTTGGCGCAGGCAACGAAAAGTTTACCCCTTGGCACTTCCTATGCAATTTGGACAGGAATTGGCGCTTTGGGGGCGTTTATTGTTGGAATTGTTTTGTTTAAAGAGAGTTTTACAGCGGCGCGCCTGTTTTTTGTAGCGTTGCTTTTAACAGGAATTATTGGGTTAAAAATAACTTCAGGACATTAAAGTAACAAACGAACGGTTACGAGAACTTTCCCCGACAAGCATTTTCGGAAAGAGCTTGAACAAGGTAAAAGTTGGGGCGCCTACTTTGATTGGTTTTTAAATTTACTGTGGACGTAATGAAACGGCTTGTGATGCTGAAACGGGAACACTCCTGGTTGAAAATCCTCAAGATCCTACTAGGGTTGAAATTGCATGAGGGGGTAAAAGGCAATGCGTTATGAAAAAGTCTTATTATTAAGGACTATTGCACATATGGAATTGTTATAGCGGAAAGTTTGCTAAGCGGTACGGAATCATAAATCGTAAGTGCGATTATCGGATGCTAGGGAAAGAAAAAACGTTGTTTCGTACCTTTCCATACACGAAAAATTGATGGGTTGAAAAAGATTTTAAATTGCGGACTTTTCACTCTTTGTCCGACGATCTGATTTGTTGAAAAAATTGAAATGTAAAATAAAGGCATTCTGACGACGATGGTGAAATACTGCAAAAAAGAAAAATTCTTCTGTGCGTTTGCGTAGCATTAGGCTGCGTAAACGCATTTTTATACTGGAATTGGGTGCATTTTTAGTACAGAGGGATAATAAAGTAAAAAACAATAAAAATTGAAAGGACAGTTTTATTATTCCATTAAGATTTATTCGAAAAAGGATCTCTTTTTGAAGAAATCAATATATTAAAATATCTATTTTTCATATTTATGGTAAAAAAGGAATCATAAACTTTTTGGAGTCGGTTCGAATATACCAAAAATTTTTTCGTATAGATTTATTTATTTCAAACAAACTAAAAATGAACGCATGGAAAAAGAGGTGGCCCGACAATGAAACTGAGAGATCTTCGTAATCTTCCGGTATTCTGTAGAGATAAAGGATATTTTATGGCTCGTATTGATCATGGGATTGTGGATGAAAATTTTTGTTTGCGATATTTAGTTGTCAAAAAAGCCGATCAAACGGAAGCCTGGATTGCCGCAGAAGATTTTACTCTCACGGAAGAAAGAGCCGAAATTTCTCAGCCGGCATGTATGAAAACCGGATTGGATGGAGAAAATTTGTCTATATACGAAAAGAAGTGCGGGAATCGTATCCATGATGAAAAAGGTGGGCAGATTGGCAGAATCAGTGACTTTATTATTAATCCGTCCACCGAAAAAGTCGTTGCTTTGGAAGTTTCCAGAGGGTATCTAAAAGACTTTATTCATGGGAGATTGCACATTCCTATAACGGAAATTCATTTTGAAAATTCACTCTATGCAACCATCCAACCTGAAGGAGGAGAGGACGTATGTTTTGCCCGATTTGTCGAGGAACCCAAATTGGAATCGTAGGCAACCATCAATACTATTGCTGGAATTGTTGCCTGGAATTCCACGAAGAAGCAGGACGCTGCAATGTTTACGAAATCGCGGAAGATGGTTCATTGACCGCAGTTGAGAAAGGAAGTCAAATATTATGAACGTCATTGGATTAACCCGAAGAAGTAGAATGCATACCCTGGGACAAACTCTGTTATGGAGCGGTTTAGCGATTGGCGCAGGAATTTGGTTTATGAAAGAATGCCGTGGGCAAATTCCGTTCTGTTCTTGTCACTCCTCCAATCAGAATGATTCCAAAAATTGCGGATGCAATTAATTCTTTGAAAGGCCGGGAAAGGAGAATTTTTGTGAAGACGAGTTGGATAGGAGAAAACCATCGTGTTTGGATACGGTGGGGTATTTTAGTCATGACGGCCTTGGCCGTCATGTACT
Source organism: uncultured Syntrophomonadaceae bacterium (assembly GCA_944391275.1). Lineage (GTDB taxonomy): Bacteria > Bacillota > Syntrophomonadia > Syntrophomonadales > Syntrophomonadaceae > CALXSZ01. The sequence continues at coordinate 2,733 of CALXSZ010000124.1, read as the reverse complement.
TTTTTATACAAGTTCCCGATTTAGTTACCACTTTTTTGTTAGCGGGTATTTTATCGTGGCTTTTCTTTCAACCGATTGCTTGGGTACAAAGTAAAGGCGTTTCGCGTGTGGGTGCGGTTGCAATCGTGTATGGAAGCGTATTTTTTCTTTTACTTATTTTAATGAGTCTTTTCCTCCCACGGTTAACCCAGGAGATCAGTTCGGCGGCCTCTCAAAGCGGCGAATACGTAAAACAACTGGATGGTTGGCTGAATGAATGGGAAAATTGGGATTTACCTGAATCTATCCGGAAAGCGGTTCAGGAGAATATGTTGGATTTGCAAGATCGTTTTTTTTCTTTTTTCAATCGTTTTTTATCCGGTATCGGTGATTTTTTTGGGAAAATTTTAAGTTGGTTCATTGCGCCGATTCTTTCTTTTTATTTGTTGAAAGATTGGCCGCTATGGAAAGAAACGTTTTTAAATTTTTTCACGCCGGCAACCCGTCGAGAAATTTGTTTGCTTGGGATCGAAGTGAATCAGGTGTTGAAAAACTTTATAACGGGTCAGCTCTTGGTTTCCATTGTGGTAGGATTTTTGACCGGATGCGCAGCCTTTATTATTGGCGTTCGTTTTGCCTGGATGTTAGCGTTATTGGGAATGGTGGGAAATTGGATTCCTTATTTGGGCGCCGTTTTCTCAGGTATTCCCGCTTTGGTATTGGCTTTTATTCAGTCGCCAATTGATGCGTTATGGATGCTTTTGGCTTTGTTTTGCATCCAACAATTGGAGAGTAATGTGATTACACCGCGCATTATGGGAAAAAAGATGGATCTAAATCAATTGACCATTATTTTCGTTGTTTTGGCAGGAGGGCAATTGTGGGGAATATGGGGAATGATGATGGCCGTTCCATTGACGGCGGCTTTAAAAGTGATCTTGAAACGCGTCTATTTAATGATGGTATAAAAAACATGGAACTGGCATGAATAGAATGATATGTATAACAAAAAATTCATTCAATCGAAAATTAGATAGATGCGAACAAAATTCGGAAAGATGAAAAGTCGTGAAATTACGACGCGGCTTTTGCTTGAAGGATCAATAAGAGGATGGTATAATAAAGTATCAAGCGTATTCCTGTAGAAAAAAATCGAATAGCGCTTCCAAAAGGAACGAAAATATTTTGATTGAATTAGGAATGAAAATGCAGCGAATCATTTTAGTTTTTAAAATAAAATTAGGTGTGTAAGCTGGGGGAGGCCATTTTTTGTGATTACGAGTAAAGAAATTCGGCAACGTTTCCTGCAATACTTTCAGGATCGTGGACATACCATTGTGGAGAGTTCTTCGTTAGTACCGATTAACGATCCGACTTTATTATTTACGAATGCCGGCATGAATCAGTTTAAGGACGTTTTTTTAGGGGTGGATAAACGGCCCTACCGCCGCGCAACGACCGCGCAAAAATGTGTTCGGGCCGGGGGAAAACATAATGATTTAGATACCGTTGGACGTACCGCCAGACATCATACATTTTTTGAGATGTTAGGCAATTTTTCTTTTGGGGATTATTTTAAAGAGGATGCCATCCAGTTTGGATGGAATTTTTTGACCGAAGTTCTACAATTGCCGAAAGAGAAATTATGGGTTACGGTTTATCAGGATGATGACGAGGCCTATCGCATTTGGCGCGATATCGTTGGGGTTCCGGAAGAACGTATTAAACGAATGGGAGAAAAGGACAATTTTTGGGCCATGGGCGATACGGGACCGTGTGGACCTTGCAGCGAAATTCATATTGATCGGGGAGAAGAATTTGCTTGTAAGCATCAGCCATGCGCATTGGGAGAGTGTGATTGCGACCGATGGTTGGAACTGTGGAATTTGGTGTTTATGCAGTACAATCGCGATGAGAATGGGGTTATGACGCCGCTTCCGCGTCCAAGCATTGATACAGGCTTAGGGCTAGAAAGAGTAACCTCCGTTCTGCAAAACGTTTCCAGTAATTATGACACTGACCTATTTGTCCCAATTCTGCAAGCCATCGAAAAATTGACGGGAAAACCCTACGATCATGGAGAAAAAGGATTTCCTTTCCGAGTTATTGCCGATCATAGTCGAGCCTGTACGTTTCTCATTTCGGATGGCGTACTACCCAGCAATGACGGACGGGGATATGTTTTGCGACGTATTTTGCGTCGGGCGGTTCGCTTCGGGACTTTCTTAGGATTAAACGAGCCTTTCTTATATAAGAATGTGGACATTGTTGTGGATATTATGGGAGAAGCCTATCCGGATATCCAAGCGAAAAAGGACTTTATTAAACAGGTTATCCGCCTGGAAGAAGAAAAGTTTTTTGTTACGCTCATGGAGGGGAATCGTAAAGTTGCGGAGATGATAAAACATGCGCAGCATGAGAACCGCAGCGCAATTACCGGAGAAGAAGCTTTTCTGCTATATGATACGTATGGATTTCCTCTGGATTTGACAGAAGATATTGCAGAAGAAAACCATTTTACAGTGGATAAAGAAGGTTTTGCGGAAATGATGCAGCAGCAGCGTCAGAGAGCCCGCAGTGCGCATAAAACGGGAAACGCCTTTGCCTACGAGCAACAAATTGCAGAAATATTGGAAGATTTACCTCGTACGCAATTTAAAGGGTATGAAGAAAAAACCTTAACTTCACACGTAATCGCTTTGATAAAAGATGGAAAATCCATTTCGGATGCACAGGATGATGAAGTTTTATTGG
>CALXSZ010000123.1 GCA_944391275.1 uncultured Syntrophomonadaceae bacterium | reverse complement strand
GGGGAAAGTACGAGTTCTGGTTCGGTAACCACGACTACACCTTCCGGGGGAACTGGAACGACGACCTCAAGTTCTTCGGGCATTAGCGGAACAGTTCTCTATGTATCTGAGGGGGATTCGATTATTGTCGTGCGCCGGGAAGACGGTTCACTTTTGACCGGCAGCGTCACGGATTCGACCCGAATTACGGATAGCGAGGGAATGGAACTAGCGCTCAGCAGCATCCCGACGGAAGGTGAAGTTGACGTGGCGGTTTCTTCGACCGGGGTGATTTCGTCTATTGTCTTAAAGAGCAGTACGGTTTCCGGCAGTGTGGTGAAGCAGGGGACCATCTATCGCATTGTTCCGAGTCAAAAATTGTTTATGCTGCAAACAACCGGTGGAGATATTGAAACGTATCCCTATACGGCGCTGCTGGATGTGGTGATTCCAGGGGTCAATGTGGCTACGATCAACGACCTGAATTTGGGGGATTCGGTCAAAGTGACGCTAGAATCCGGGGTTCTGGAAAGTGTGGAACGGTTAGGAGTTGTATCGGGAGACTATATTACCGGGGAGATTATTTTGATCCCGGATGATTCGGATTTGATTATTATTGAAGTCAACGGACAGAAAGAAACTTATACGCTTTCGGATAAAACCGACGTGACGGTTCCAGGGAATACTTCGGCTTCGCTGAAGAGTTTGCGGGAGGGCGACGCCGTTCGCTTTAAGGTGAGCGAAGGAGCGATTACGCAAATCGACGTCCAGAACCGTCTGGTGGGATCGGATCTGGAAGGGACGGTTCAAGCGATTGATACGCGGGACGATGTGTTGGTATTGCAAACGCCGGCCGGCGTTACGTATAGTTATGAACTGAAATCTAATGTGCGGATTTTAATGGATTCAGAGGAAGCGACCCTGGATGATATAGAAGTAGGCAGTACGGTGTCGATCACGCTGTCGGATGGAAAAATTAATACGATTACGGCGATCAGCGGGATTCAGGGGGAAGTGACGATGGTCGATACCGACCGGATGTTGATGACAATTGTGGACAGCAGCACGAACCGGGCCAAAACTTATGCGGTGGCTGTGTCGCCGAATGTGACGATTGAAGGCGTGACCCGCGCGTCGCTTTCGAACGTGCGGGAAGGGGATATCGTTCATGTGCAGGTAGAGGACGATGTGATTGACGACATCGAGGTTTCCCGAACGATTGCCTATACGGTCACGGGGATTCGGGAGGATTCCAGCCGACTGGTAGTGACCGAGCCGACCGGCTCTTCGCGGACGCTGTACGTCAAGAGCAGTATTGAGGTCGTAATACCGGATGTGGATTATCCGACCATTTATGATTTTAAGGTTGGGGACCAGATTGACGCGACTTTCTTAGGCAGTGCCTTGAAGAAAATTGAGGTAATTCCCTTCGTGACGGGGCAAGTGACCCAGGTAGATACAGATTCGGATACGTTTGAGGTAACGACTTATGAAGGGAAGACGGAGACGTTTACGTTTAAGAGCGACTCGGTAATTATTAACGACAGTACACATGGAAGCAAGACGGAAAGTCGGAATTTGTCCAGTTTAGAAGTGAATGACCGAGTTATTGTGTTGTCGAATACGTCGGGCGATATGACCGTTTACCGGATGGATAAGATTGAAGGAACGTTTGTCAGTGTTTTAGCGGACACGGAGCAACTGCGCATGATTGCCAGCCCCATGATTATTAATCGTACGTATGGGTTATATGGGGAAGTTTATTTGCATGAGGGAAGTCGGAACTTAAGTTGGAACGACTTCAATGTGAATGATCAGATTGTAGTTTATTTGCATGAGTCACAGGTGTATGAAGTAGAGAAGAAATAAATTATCTCAATCATCGCCCGGGAAATTACACTTAAGAAAAAGCGCTTTAGCCCCAACGAAGAGGGCTGGAGCGCTTTTTTTTAAGGAATAAAAATGGGCTTGCGCAAAGATAAAAAATTTTCCAGATAATTTTGGAAAAAGGAAAGCGTGAAAATATTTTTCGTTTAAGCGGGAAAGAATAGGGATAAGGAAGGTTAATGGGAAGATGAAAAAAATAATTATAAATGTCGCTTGGAAAGCGAAGTTTTTTTCTTTGTTATTTTATATAATTAAATTAAAAAGGTTCATACGATTTAGGACGTCAACGAGCGGTTGACGCCAGAAGGAGTAAGTATATGAAAAGATGGCTCATCATACTGTATTTTTTAGGAATTTGGCTATTGGGGACGTTGGAGGAAATTTTTTTTGGAAAATTAGAGAAAAAACCTTCGGACCGGGAGTTGAAAAAAAATCGAGGAATGGAACGAAAAAAAGATCCGAAATCGGGAGAGGAACAAAACCAAAATCCGGATTCGGAAAGTCGTACTTCATGAGCAGTTATACCGGATCGTAAAAATGCAAGCGATGGGGAGAATTCTGCGTAAACGCAGAGTTCCGGAAAATTATGGGCACGTAATTATACTTAAATTCAACCTGTAGGTGGTTTTATTTTACATATAAAGAAATTTTTGAATATGCATCTCGGTTGTTGGATGGATAAAATCAATCAATAAGATCAAAATAAAAAACGGATCGAAAATATAGCGTATCCGTTTTTTTTGTTCAAGAAATTTAGGAAGTTTTTAATGAGCTGATCCGATTGGGGAATGTCCGGTGAAGCGTAACATCTCGTCCCAGTTGGTAACCGGAACTTTGTAGAAATTGACGAACACAATTTTCTGCGAGTGTAATTTGGTTATTTTCTTGACTGAGGTGAGCTAAGAAAACCTGGCGAGGTTTTCCCAGACAGCTTTCGGCTAAAAGACGTCCGGCGTCCTCGTTGGATAAATGCCCTTTTTCCCCGGCAATCCGTTTTTTTAAGAATGCAGGATACCGGCCGGTACGCAACATCTCGGGGTCGTGATTGCTCTCCAAAACCAAATAGTCGGCTTCGCGGATCGCGTTTTCGACGGTACTGGTAACGACGCCGAAGTCCGTTGCGACAACAAAAGTTTTGTCTTCCCCGTGAAAGGCGTAGCCAACCGGATCGGCCGCGTCATGGGAAACGGAAAAGGAATCAATCTGAATGCCTTCCAGATGAAGCGATTCGGTAATTTCTCTTACGCATTCGGATGGCAGACGATCTGTGCGAGGGAAATGTTCCCAGGTGGCCGGACGAGAAAAAACAGGAATTCGATAACGGCGGATGAAAGCATCCAAACCCTTCACATGATCCTGGTGTTCGTGCGTGATAAAAACGGCCGACAATGCAGAGGGCCTTAGGCCGCAACAGACGAGTCGTTGTTCTAAGCAGGCGCACGAAATCCCGGCGTCAATCAAAAAAACGTGTTCGGCAATTTCGACGACAATGGCATTTCCGCTGCTGGAGCTGGCTAAAACATGAATGCGCATGGACAAAACCTCTCGTGGTACTTATCAAGAAAAATGGTTGACGATCTGAACATAGTGTTCTAAGGTAAGGTTTTCCGGCCGGGCTTGAGGGGAGATGGAAAGCGTTTGAAGAGCGTGTTCCATGGTTTCGCGGGAACAGCCGAAAAAGGCGGAAAACGTTTTTAATATGGTTTTGCGACGCTGCTGAAAAGCCGCTGCAAGAAGCTGCCGGAACCGATTTTCATTTGCCGCCAAATAGGGTTTATTGACATAAGGCGTCAGGCGGACGACGGTCGAGTCGACTTGGGGGGCCGGATGAAAACAATGCCGGGAGACCGATAAGAGACGCTCCGTGCGGGCGAAATAACCAGCCGTGAGCGTTAAACGCCCATAAGCTTTACTGTCTTTTTTGGCCGTTAGACGGTCGGCAACTTCCTTTTGAATCATCAGCGTGGCGCTGGTAAGATGTGGGCAATTTTCCAAAAGCTGAAAAATAATGGGGGTCGTAATGTTGTAGGGAATATTGGCGCAAACCAGAAACGGCGGGGGAGTGGATTGCGAAAACGCCCGACATAATTCGGCTTCGATATCCGTTTTGAGGACGTCGGCAAATTTTAGGCATAAATTTTTTCTCCCAGCACATGTTTCGGTTAATACATCTTTTAGGCGCTCGTCTTTGTCGATGGCCAGAACACCGCCGGCAGATTGGGTCAATTTTTGGGTGAGAATCCCCAATCCCGGGCCGATTTCAACGACGTATTCCGTTCCGGTGAGGGCAAGAGATGCGATCATTTTGTTTAATATATTACGGTCCATTAGGAAATTTTGACCAAAACCCTTTTTAGGGGTCAAATCGTATTTCGTCAAAATTTTTTTCATGCCGGTCCAAGTGGTGATATCTGCCATCGTTTTCTTCCTTTATTTTTTATTCTCAAATAATCATTATACAACAATTGACGAATTTTCCAAAGATGTTTCAGGGAATTTTTTGATTTTATTGGAAAAAGATTGTGAGGAACCGTTTGATAACAAAAAAAACAAACCCCGGTTTTTCCGAGGTTTGTTTAGCATAAAGAGGGAACGGGCGTGTTAACGAACCAAATCCCGAATACCATTTGCAACGCCGTCCGTCACATCGCGAGCAGAATCCACCAGATTGGTTCCGGCATTCATCAAATCGTCGCGCAAACGGTTAATTTCGTTGGTAGCGTCGCTGCTGGCGTCTTCCATCATATTATTGGCCAGGTTGCCAATGTTTTGAATGTCGTTTTCATCCATAGTTACAATGACTTCCTGGATAGAACTTTCGTCCTGTAAAACCATTTGGCGAATGGTTTGCGCTAAACTACTCTGTTTGTCTTGATCACCCTGAATGGTTTCCGTTGCGGTTACACCCACAATCGCAACATAAGGAGCGTTTCCGTTCCCCGTATTAGCGTTTGTATTATTGGTGGTCATGGGCGCATTGTCGCTGTTGGTGTTGTTCGTACCGGTATTGCTGCCGGTATTGGTGTTGTTGATGGTTCCGCTGGTACCGGAAGTTGTTCCGGTTCCGCTGGTATCCGTAGCGTTGCTGACGTTGCTGGGACTGCTGCTGGAGTTCGTAGCCGTACTGCCGGTATTAGAGGTGTTGTTATTGGAAGTCGTGTTTTCAGAAGCATCCGCGATCAAAACCGTGGCGTCCTGAACCCCTTCAATTCCTTCAACTGCGCGGCAGATGCGGTCCGCTAAGACGCGGCGTTCGGAATCGGACGCCGAAACGCCCGTGTTCGTACCGGTATTGGTCGTTCCGGTTTGGTTCGTACTGTCTAAAGGTTTTTGCGTACCGGTGTTGGTGTTCGAATCGTTATTTCCACATCCGGCGGATACAAAAACCAGACAGAAACAAAGAGTGAAAATCTGTAAAAATTTTCGGTTTGTTTTCAAGGGATGATAACCTCCTTCATGTTTCATCTTTCTTATTTTTTAATTTTTTTAGGGTTTTACTCAGGTTATTTCTGGAAATTTTGTTTAATAATATCAAATAAAAATTCTGTGCTCTGTGGTCAAGATGATTGCAACCATCGGACGCTTATTGGGGTTCGAACAAAACGATGGAGGTTCGCGGGGATCCCTCAGGGGATTGTCGTCGCAGGAAACCAATACGTTTTCTGCGAACGTGAAAAATCTTTAAGATCTTTAAAAGGAAAAAAAGAACTCTATGCAAAAGGGCGTTCCTTTCACATAGAGTTTTGAAAGGTCTATTTACGGGACGAAGCCGCGTAGGGGCGGCCCTCCGGCGAGGCGCTTGAAAAATTTTTAGTGGAAAAATGGAAACGGCAGGCGCGCCCCCGAGGCCCGGGTTCTAGGTTTTAGGACCGGTCAATCCCACGGCGTTTTCAAGGATCGGTGATTGAAGAAAAATTTAATCAAGCACGTAAACTTTAACTTTCCGTTTTCCCCAATTCATGCATTCGGATACGGATTCAAAGAAAAGATCGACTTTATGACCTTTGATGGCTCCGCCGGTGTCGGCGGCAACCGCGTAGCCATAGCCTTCCACATAGAGCTGCGTACCTAAAGGGATAACGGACGGATCAACCGCAATGAGTCCAACCGCCGGGTGTTTTCCCGTAGCGGTTCGATTCCCGGAATAGGTGTAGGCGGAGGCTTCCATTTCGTACGCATGACGGAAAACGATCCGTTGTCCACCGCGAGAAACGTTCGTGAGGTTTCCCTCAGCCACGATGCAGGGTTGCGGTTCTTGGATGATTTCGCTGGAAACAACGCGCCGGTTCACTTCTTGACCGTCATAATACGTGATCGCCACCGTATCCGTGGCCTGACCGACAACGCCCTGCTGGAGGGTGCGGGTGATTCCACGTTCTAAGGTTGAATCCAGACGTCGCTGCGTGGTGAAAGGGATTTCCCGTTGTTCTTGTTCATATTGTTCGGTTACGCGGACGACGTGGATCGTCTGACCCTCGACAACCGGAAAAATGGTTTCGTCTTGAATAAAGTCTTTTTCGCCTAATTGAATTCCTGCTTTTGTGACCGCTTCTGCTTGACTGACCGGAACGGTCGTCAGGGGAATCGTGTTGCCATCGGCAACGATTTGAACTTCGACGGCTCGGATGACGGAAATCGTGACGTCTTCTTTGATAACGGCGTCAACGGAAGGTTCGGTTGCGTCGTGTTTTCCGAGAGTAATGCCTTGTTTTTCTAGAAGCGCGCCAACGGTTGTAGGTAGCAGACGGCTTTGTTTGATGGTTTTTCCGTCCGCCTGAATTTGGACAAGAAACACAAAAGAGCATAGTACGCAGCACAATGCCCAAACACTGAGCGTTGTGATGACGGCTATGCCCACGATATGGTTCTTATCCCATGTAAAATTAAATTTCATGGTGTCTTCCTCCTGCAGAAAGATTGAAGGGAAGGGATCCCTTTCACTGGAATCTGAATTCATGCATTATGAAAACGTTTTTTATTTTACCAAAAATCCGGGATTTTGTCAAACTTGGTGACAGTATATGCAAAGCATGGAAGAATATTACAGGGAATTCATGGAAAAAAAGATGAAATAAACAAGAATATATGGTTCACTGAATGTTTACATCAGAAAGAAAATGTTGTAGAATGAATAATATTCTTGTCGAAGGAGAAAGAAATAGGAGATTTTTTAGCCTGAAAGTAAATTGTGGGGTATGCGGACGAAAAGTAGGATGGTATCGATTTCAGTTGGCCAATAAGGATTGGATTTGTCAACAATGTTTTAAAGCGTGTGGTTTTACTTCTTCAACGCCCATTATGTCGAAAACCGTAGAAGAAGGCAAAAGACTCCCGGGACAAGATGGAGCTTCTTTACAGTTGGGGGAAAACTTTTATCCCAATAAAAAAGTTGGAAATTATTTAGAGATCGACGAGGAAAATCAACTTTGGCGCGAGATGGGGCGGCGAATTTATCGCTATACGGATATCGTCGATTTTGAATTATTAGAAGATGGGACGAGCGTCGTGAAAGGCGGTCTAGGCCGAGCGATTGTTGGCGGCGCGCTTTTGGGAGGAGTTGGTGCGGGCGTCGGAGGGGTTACCGGCAGCCGGAAAAGCACGGGGATTTGTGAAATGTTGAGTATAAAAATTACCGTAAAGGATAGGATGAACCCCACGGTGTATCTAAATTTTATCCAAATGCCAACGAAAAAGAAAAGCGTCATTTATAAAAATGCCTATACTTTTGCGCAAGAATGTTTGGCGACTTTACAGCTGATTTGCAGCTCAGTACAGACTGCTGAACAGGATCGCCAAAAGGAGCTGTCCGAAGTGGATGAAGTGATCAAATATAAAAAAATTGCTTGATGAAGGAATTATAACAGAAGAAGAATTCGCCATGAAGAAAAAACAATTGTTGGGGTTGGATTGATCGAGGCGACCCATTTTATAGGAATCATTTTTTAGAAAGAACGGCCGAAGTATTTTCTCTCGAAAAGGACTTTAAAAGATCCGTTTAGCCATAATATAGAACATAGATAAAAACACGCCTGTCGGAATCAAACGAGGGTTCGCCGATTTTCACGAAGTGTTTGGAAACATTAAAAAAATTTTTGATTGCAGGGAAGTAATTTGCTAAAATAAAGAAAAAAGATGTCAGGAACAAAAAATGAAACAAATAAACCCTGAACATATTTCCGCGCTGCTTTCGTTGATTAATAACAGTCCCTATTTTTCTCTTCTTGGGATTCAAGTCTGCGAATTACGAGAAGGGTACGCCAAAGTGGTGGTACAACTGGATCAAAAACACTTAAATCCTTTTGGCGGAATCCATGGAGGCGTTTACGCGTCGATTCTTGATACGGCGGCTTAATGGGCGGCGTATTGCGAGCTGGATGAGGATACCGGGTATACTTCGATGGATGTGTGCGTAAATAATTTATCCATGGTCCGGGAAGGAACAATCCTTGTGGAAGGGCGAACGATCAAAAACGGCCGGAGCCTTTGCTTGTGCCAGGCGACGGCAACCGACGAAAAAGGAAAGATTCTGGCCCATGCAACGTCAAAATTGATGATTTTGCAGGGGAAACAATCCATTCGTCAGGCCATTGAAGCAATGGGGGCGCAGGAGCTTCCGGCGAAGTTTATCGATTTGGCGGGTGCGTGAATGAAGCGTCTTTTTCGCGCAGGGCCGCCGAGAATGTTCGCCAATCGCGAGGTTCAGCGGATCGAAATATGGTTTAGGACAGCGATTCCGCCGCCAAGTTTATAGGCGCACAGCTTTTCGGGCGGGTAAGCAGGTTATTAAAAGATGATAAAAAGTTGGGGAAAGTTGGAAAAAAGTTGAAAAACTCTATGCAAATGAGAAGATGCTTTGCATAGAGTTTTTTTATTCCTTTTTGACGTTGCGCACGTTATTTTAATCGGAAAATTTTGTGCGCGTTTAGGTTGGTTAAGTAGGCGACTTCTTCCAGCGTTTTCCCGCGCAAGTCCGCTAGTTTTTGGGCTGTATAGCGGACGAAAGCCGGTTCGTTGGTTTTTCCGCGCTTGGGTTCGGGACTTAAATAGGGGCTGTCGGTTTCCACTAAGAGCCGGTCCATTGGAATGTTTGCGGCGGCTTCCTGTCCTTTTTTATTGTTTTTGAAAGTCAGAGGACCGGCAAAGGAAATATAAAAATTCATTTTCACCAGCTCGAGCGCCATCGGAAGGTGCCCGGAAAAACAGTGCATCACGCCGCCGTACTGGCCGCCCTTTTCTTCCCGAAGAATCTTTAGCGTATCTTCATGCGCGTCCCGGTCGTGGATGACGATCGGTTTTTTCAGGGACTGCGCCAGATGAATCTGCTGGATGAAAACGTCTTTCTGCAAATCCCGCGGCGACAAGTCCCGATAGTAATCGAGACCGATTTCGCCAATGGCGACGACTTTCGGGTTTGCGGCCAACTGTCGAAGTTCTTTTTCCACGGCGGGCGAATACGTTTTTGCGTCGTGCGGATGAATCCCAATGGCGGCGTAAACGGGTTTATACCGTTGAGCCAATTGAACAGCCGCGCGGGAAGAAGGCAGATCGTAGCCGACGCAAACCATTTTTTCCACGCCGGCTTCCTGGGCCCGGCGCAAAACGCCTTCGATATCGGGCAATAAATCGGGATCTTGCAAGTGACAATGCGTATCGATAAGCATATTTTTTCTCCTAGCTGACTTTGCCGCCGTCTTCGATGGAATTAACAAAGAGCACTTCCACTTTTTCGTGAGCCGGATCCGAGGCCGCTAAAAGCATTCCCTGGGACAACACCCCGCGCAGTTTAGCGGGTTTTAAGTTCGCCACCACGACAATTTTTTTGCCGATTAAGTCTTCCGGTTGATAATATTGGGCGATGCCGGATGCGATCGTGCGCAGTTCGTCGCCAATTTTTAGGTCCAGCTTCAAGAGTTTATCGGCTTTGGGAATTTTCTCGCAGGCGATGATTTCTGCCACGCGCAATTCGATTTTTCCAAAATCGTCGATCGTAATTTCGGGCTTGTGTTCTATTACGGGCGCTTCTTTTGGGGGTTCCGTTGGGGTTGGTTCCGCAGGAGTTTGGGCTTCGGCTGTGGGTTTCGTTTCTTCGGTCATATCATTCACCTCTAATGTTTTGATGTCGATGCGGGGGAACAGGGACGGTCCCTTCTTTAAAGAAATACCGGGGTTGGTTTTTCCCCAGGTATGGGCTTCTTCCCATGTGATGTGCGCGTCATTCTCCCATAGGGGGATTTGGGGAAGAACCCGGCCAATGAGCGTAGGCATGGTCGGATGGAGCAAAATCAGGGCGATGCGAATGCACTCGACCAGATGGTACATCACGGTCCCCAGCCGTTCGGTATGGGCTGTATCGCGCGCTAAGACCCAGGGTTCAGTTTCGTCAATGTATTTGTTGGCGCGGCTCACTAGACGCAACACCGCTGCCAGATAGTTGGAGAAATCCAATTTATCCATCCGTTCGGTCGCTTCCGTATACGCTTTTTGAGCCGTTTGCTTTAATTCTTCATCCAGCGGTTCAGGCTGGGTTGGAGCCGGTAGAATTCCACCAAAATATTTTTCCACCATGGCGACGGTACGCGAAATGAGGTTACCCAGATCGTTGGCTAGATCCGTATTAATGCGGTTGACGAGCATTTCTTCGGAGTAAAGACCGTCCTGACCGTAATTCATTTCTTTTAAAAGGAAGTAACGGATCGCGTCTACGCCATATTTCTCCAGTAGGATGTTCGGATCCACGACGTTTCCCTTCGATTTGGACATCTTCCCGCCTTCTAAGAGAATCCAGCCGTGCGCGAAAACTTTTTTGGGCAGCGGCAAATCGAGCGCCATGAGCATCGCGGGCCAGATAATGGCGTGAAAACGCAAAATGTCTTTGGCCATTAGGTGAACGTCGGCCGGCCAGAATTTTTCTTTGCCTTTTTGGGGATTCAGCTCGTTTTCCTGGAGCGCACTGTAATAGTTGATGAGAGCGTCGAACCAAACGTAGGCGATATGTTTGGGATCAAAGGGTAAGGGGATTCCCCATTCAAACGTCGTACGCGATACACACAGGTCGTCCAGGCCGCTTTTGATGAAGCTGATCACTTCGTTGCGGCGGCTTTCGGGCTGAATGAAATCCGGATGGGTTTCGATGTGTTCAAGCAAACGGTCCGCATATTTTCCTAAACGGAAAAAATAACTTTCTTCTTTTACCAGCTCGACTTCCCTTCCACAATCCGGGCATTTTCCGTCCACAAGTTGCCGTTCGGTGAAAAAGGTTTCGCAGGGGGTGCAATACCATCCGGCGTATTCGGCTTTATAAATATCGCCTTTATCGTAGACTTTCTGAAAAAATTCCTGTACAATTTTCTGGTGACGTGGTTCAGTGGTTCGAATAAAATCCGTATGGCTGATCAGTAATTTTTCCCACAGCGCGCGGATACCCGCTACGATGCCGTCTACATACGCAAGGGGCTCTTGCCCTTTGGCTTTCGCGATGCGCTCAATTTTTTGGCCGTGTTCATCGGTTCCGGTCAAGTAATGAACATCATACCCCTGCATCCGTTTGCAGCGCGCTGCACAGTCGGCGGCAACAGTCGTGTAGGCGTGGCCGATGTGTAATTGGTCGCTGGGATAATAGATTGGAGTGGTGATATAGAATGTTTTTTTCTCTTCTTGCAACTGGATAAACTCCCTTCTCTTGGTTCCTATCCTATTATGATACCATAAATTTCTATGAATCATACGGAATTTATTCAGGTTTTCCGAATTTTTTTAAAACGGGAAGGCAAAAGGAAAAAATCATGCGGGAAAAAGATAATTTGTTGGGCGGGAAAGGAAAATCTTGCTTTTTTAAGTGAATTTTGGTACAATTTGTATACAATTTTAATGAGGATGACTGTGAAAGAGTGGACGGAGCGGTCGCATGATAAGGAAAGGACAACGGGACCACTCGGGGAATTTTTAGGGTTTGGAGGAAATTTAGGTGTTAAAATCAACGGGTGTAGTAAGAAAAGTCGATGAATTAGGGCGTATTGTGATTCCGATTGAGCTAAGAAGAACGTTGGGCATTGAGGAGAAAGATTCACTGGAGATTTATGTGGACAACGAACGGGTCATTTTAAAAAAATATGAACCGGCTTGCGTTTTTTGTGGAAATGCGGAGAATGTTCAAAATTATAAAGGGAAAAACATTTGTCAAAATTGTTTGGATGAATTGAAAAAGGAAAAAGCGTAAGAGACGGATGCTGTAAAGAGTGGTTTCTTGAAAATGACGGGGGAGGCCGCTCTTCTTTTTTGAAAAAATTTCAGAAAAATAAAATTTTTTTTAAAAACTCTCAAATTATACTTGTAAGAAGCGCATTTTTTTGTAAAAATAAGAGTGTGCGATTTTTTAATCTTGGACAACCTGTTAAGCTTGATGGTTTATAAAAATTTTGGTTTTTGTCGTACATAGAATCTTGCAGCAAGTTTGGCGGGAGTTTTTTGGATTAAAAAGGAGCGAACGAATGCCTGAGAATATACAAAAATGGATCGTCATGCTGGTACAGGTAACGAACACGACGTTGACGATCGTTTTATCGATCGGTATTTTTACATGGTTGGGGCAGAAGTTGGATGAAAAATTTGCGGTGTCCTTATTAGGAGGTAGCCTTTTTACGATTCTTGGGTTTATAATAGGAATGTTAGGAGCTGGAGCGGCACTCAGACGTTTTTTCGTGTATTTAACCCAGCGCGATCAAGAAGAAAAAAACAAAAAGCCCTAAAGAATGAGAATATTTCTTCCCGCATTTCTGTGTTCCTCAGAGGAAATGCATGGGTGAAAGAGAATTTTTTATGGAGGAAATTTGAAAACATTATGGTAAGGGAGGAGGAATGAAGGTGGATTTTACAGCTGTCTTCGGCATGTGGGATGCTGAATTGTTTCGATTGGGACCCATACCGGTCGATCATTTGATTGTGACGCAATGGGTGATTATCGCGCTTTTTGCGTTGGTAGCCTTTTTTGCAACGCGTAGAATGAAGATGGTCCCGCGCGGGGCGCAAAATATCATTGAAATGCTGATTGAAAAAGTAGACGGCTTTTTTGGCGGCATTATTGAAAACGAACAGGCTCGTTGGCGTGTTACGCCGGTTCTATGCGCTTTCTTCGTATTTATCTTATTGAGTAATTACAGCGGACTGCTTCCCGGCGCCGGTTCGGTAGAAGGCTTCCAGCCGCCGACGGGAAACTGGAATACGACGTTAGCGTTAGCGCTGTGCGCGGCGGCTACAGTTCAGATCATTGGATTCAAACAAAATGGCATGCATTATTTACACCGGTTTAAAAATCCGATTAATATTTTAGAAGAAGTGACTCATCCGATGTCTTTGATGTTGCGTCTTTTTGGGAACATCTTTGCAGAAGAAACGATTTTAGTCGCCCTTTTGGCGTTGGCGCCGTTTATGATTCCGTCGGCCATTATGGGGTTAAGCGTACTGTTGGGTGCGATTCAGGCCTTAGTATTTACTTTGCTGACTGCAAGTTATATTGGCAGTGCGGCGTCAAAAGGCCATTAAAATATTTTTCACCACCAAAAAACAGAGACACACACAAATACGATCAATGTTTGCATTGATGGAGGGAAAGGAGGAGAATTTTTTATGGAATATTTAGCCGTTGCCTTCGCGGTAGCTTTAGCAGCTATTGGCGGTGGAATTGGTATGGGTATGGTAGGAAGCAAAGCAGCTGAGTCAATTGCGCGTCAGCCGGAAGCGACCGGGGAAATCAGAACTGTGGTTTTGATCGTTCTGGCGTTCATTGAAACGCTGACCATTTACGGTTTGTTAATTGCGTTCATGCTGCTGGGCAGAATCTAATGAAAGATTCGAGGAAAATGGCGGTGCGGCCGCAGGCTTAGCTGCTGGCCCGCCGCTTTTTTCGTAAGACCATAATCTTTAACGGTACTATTTAACGGATTGCTTAGCAAGCGAGAATGGGGGTTTAAACCATCGTGAGAAACCGCAAAGTTTTTTGGAGCTCTGCGCTTCTTCTGTCGATGCTCATGGTTTTAGGCTTGGCTGGAACCTGTCTGGCGGAAGGGGTTTTACATGAAGCGTCTGGGGAGACGCCAGCGTTTCCAAACTTGTATGTTATTGGATGGACGTTGGTTGATTTCTTAATTTTATTGGCGTTGTTGTATAAATTTGCGTTTAACCCGGTTAAAGCGATGCTGGAACAGCGCACCCACACCATTGAGGGAAATTTAGAGCACGCGGAGACGCTGAAAAAGGAAATGGAACAACTGAAAATGGAAGCGGAAGCCGCGCTGATTGAAGCCAAACAGGAATCGCAGGCTATTCTTGTTCGGGCGCAAAAGAGTGCGGACGACCTTCGAGAAAGTATGATTGCTTCTACGCAAGAAGAAATTGCTGCAATGAAAGTGAAAGCCGAACGCGATATTGCGGACGCTACGGAACAAGCGCGTCAGCAATTGCGTGAAGACGCGGCGAATCTGGCGATTCTGGCGGCGGAAAAACTGTTGGAACGTTCCATTACCGACGAAGACAATTTGAAATTTGTGAAACAATTTGTAAATGAGGCAGGCGATCTGGTATGTTAGATCAAAAGGTTGCAAGACGATATGCGGAAGCGGTCTTTTCCTTAGCCAAAGAACAGAACCAGATCGACCTGTATCAGCAGCAGCTGACGCTGGTGCTGGATTCTTTGGAGGCCGTTCCGGAATTAAAAAGCTATTTTTGCAACTTCCTTGTGCCCAACCAGGAAAAAAAGGATATTTTGGAAAAGATTTTCAAAGAGGATCTTAACGAGAATATTCTGCACTTTTTGTTCCTGTTGGTGGATAAAAAAAGAGAAGCCAATTTTGAAAGTATTGTCGCTGAATTTGCGATTCTCGCAGATGAAGCGCGGAATATTAAAAATGCGGAAATATACACGGCTCAAGAACTTCCGAAAAGAGAATTACGGGCATTGGAAATGCGTTTGACGAAAGCGACCGGGAAAAAAATTCGTTTGAACGCGCATGTGGATCCGGAACTTTTGGGAGGCGTGAAGCTGCGTATCGAAGACAAGATTGTCGATGCAACGATCAAAAAGAGGCTTCAATTGCTCGGAACTGCAATGAAAAAGAAACAAGTTGTTAAGTAAGCGATAGGGGTGAACACGAACATGAGTATTAGACCTGATGAAATCAGCGCGATACTGAAAGGTCAAATTGAACGATATCAGTCCGGTGTTGAAGTCAGTAATGTTGGTACAGTCACCTATATGGGAGACGGTATTGCCCGTGTGTATGGTTTACAAGGCGCAATGTCCGGCGAGTTGCTCGAGTTTCCTGGCGAAACCTATGGGTTGGTCCTGAACTTGGAAGAGGACAGTGTCGGTGCGGTTATGATGGGTGAATATAACCATATTAAAGAGGGAGATATTGTAAAATCGACCGGCAGGATCATGGAAGTTCCGGCAGGCGATGCTTTACTCGGCCGCGTTGTAAATGCTTTAGGACAGCCAATTGATGGAAAAGGACCGATTCATACGGATAAATTCCGTCCGGTAGAACGGGTAGCGCCAGGCGTTATTAAGCGTTCGCCGGTTAACCAACCGATGATGACGGGTTTAAAAGCGATCGACTCAATGGTACCGATCGGAAGAGGCCAGCGCGAATTAATTATTGGCGACCGCCAGGTTGGAAAAACGGCCATTGCGATTGACGCGATCATTAACCAACGCACCAAAAAAGATATGATCTGTATTTATGTGGCAATTGGACAAAAACGTTCCAATATTGCCAGCATTGAAAATAAGTTAAAAGAAGCCGGTGCGATGGACTATACGATTATTGTAGCGGCAACGGCTTCGGAACCGGCTCCGCTGCTTTATTTGGCACCGTATGCGGGCGTGGCTATGGCGGAAGAGTTCATGGAGGGCGAAGGCAAAGACGTTCTGATTATCTACGATGATCTGTCCAAACATGCGGTGGCTTACCGTGAAATGTCTTTGTTGTTGCGCCGCCCACCCGGACGTGAAGCGTATCCAGGGGACGTATTCTATTTGCATTCGCGTTTGTTGGAACGGGCTTGCAAGTTGGATCAGCAATATGGTGGAGGGTCCATTACGGCGCTTCCGATTATTGAAACTCAAGCGGGCGACGTATCCGCGTATATTCCGACGAATGTTATTTCCATTACCGATGGCCAAATTTTCCTGGAAACCGACTTATTTAATGCCGGACAACGTCCCGCAATTAACGCCGGGATTTCGGTTAGCCGCGTAGGCGGATCCGCGCAAACCAAAGCCATGAAATCCGTAGCGGGTCAGCTGCGTTTGGATTTGGCTCAATACCGTGAATTAGCGGCTTTTGCGCAGTTTGGGTCGGACTTGGATAAGGTCACCATGACGAAATTAACCCGCGGCGAACGCATGATGGAAGTTTTAAAACAGGGGCAGTATCAGCCGATGCCGATGGAAGAACAGGTCGCCGTTTTATTTGCAGCGGTCAATGGGTATCTGGATTCCTTGAGCCGAGATCAGGTGCAAGATTTTGAGCTTCAATATTTGCAATATTTGCGTACGACTTATGCGGAAACGATGAAGGCTATTCGCGAGAGTGGAAAACTGGAAGATCCGGTGAAGGAAGAATTGGTGAAAGCCATCAACGAATGTAAAGCAACCTTTACAGCATAAGGGTGGTGAGTAAGAAATGGCAGGCGCAAGAGAATTTAAGCGCAGAATACGTAGCGTACAAAGTACGCAGCAGATTACCAAGGCGATGAAAATGGTGGCTGCTTCGAAACTCCGACGCTGCCAGATGCGCGCGGAAGAATCCCGCCCGTATACCGAAACGTTACAGAATACGCTTGCAGATTTAGCGGCTGTGGCAACGGAAATTAAACATCCGTTGTTGGCGGTACGGGAAAATGTGCGGAAAGTTCTGTATGTGGTGGTAACCGGGGACCGGGGATTGTGCGGCGCGTATAACACAAACCTGATCAAAGAAGTCGGCGATGCGATTCGGCACGATGAGCGCGCGGTCGAATCAGGGATTGTGGCAGTAGGACGTCGAGCGGCGGACTTCTTTAAAAAACGCGGCGGATTGATTGCTGAATGGACGGGATTAAGCGATTATGTTAATTATTCGGATGCAAAAGAAATAGCCGATTATATTATGGAAGCTTATGCCAACGAACAGGTTGATGAAGTTTATTTGGTTTACGCCCGTTTTGTCAATGCGCTGCGGCAAATTCCGACGGTCAGCCGTCTGCTTCCAGTTGCGACTCCGCAAGCGGAAGACGGAGAAACGGCCCGTAAAGAAGAATATATTTATGAACCCAGTGCAAAGGCCATTTTGGGTAGTTTGATTCCTCGCTATGTTGGCAGCCAGGTTTATCACGCTATGCTGGAAGGCAAAGCCAGCGAACAGGGCGCAAGAATGACGGCCATGGGCAATGCAACAGAAAATGCTGCTGAAATTGTTCGGAGTTTAACGCTTGAAATGAATAAAGAACGTCAAGCAGCGATCACAAATGAATTGATTGATATTGTTGGTGGATCCGAAGCGCTCAGTAAGTAAAGGAGGAACTTAGAGGATGGCGAACGTCACATATGGAATTGTAACGCAGGTTGTGGGCGCGGTTGTTGACATCCGCTTCCAACCGAACGAGTTACCGGATATAATGAACGCTATTACGATTAAGAGCAGCGACCAGGACAAGGACAAACAGGGTGGAAATCTGGATATTGTTCTGGAAACCATGCAATTATTGGGAAATAATACGGCGCGCTGCGTTGCTTTACAACCGACGGAAGGACTTATGCGCGGCATGAAAGCCGTTAATACCGGCGCGCCAATTCGAGTACCGGTTGGCGATGGGTGTCTGGGCCGTATCCTAAGTGTATTAGGAAATCCGGTAGATGAAAAAGGTCCGGTTGATGCGGCGGACTATTGGCCGATTCATCGGCCTGCTCCTGCTTTGACCGAACAGGCGCCTTCTGCGACGATGTTGGAAACGGGCATAAAAGTAACCGACTTGATTTGTCCGTATGCGAAAGGTGGAAAAATTGGGCTGTTCGGTGGCGCAGGCGTTGGGAAGACCGTTCTAATTATGGAATTAATCCGTAATATTGCTTACGAGCATGGTGGATATTCCGTATTTACGGGCGTTGGTGAACGGACCCGCGAAGGAAACGATCTCTATAATGAAATGATTGAATCCGGCGTTATCAACAAAACCGCTTTGATTTACGGTCAGATGAACGAACCGCCGGGAGCCCGTTTAAGAGTCGCGTTGACAGGGTTGACCGTAGCGGAATATTTCCGTGATGTAGGCGGACAAGACGTACTGTTATTTATTGATAACATTTTCCGTTTTGCACAGGCCGGTAACGAAGTATCCGCTTTATTGGGCCGTATGCCTTCGGCTGTAGGATATCAACCGACCTTAGCCACGGATATGGGACTTTTGCAGGAAAGAATTACCACCACGGCGCGCGGGTCTATTACCTCTGCGCAGGCGGTCTATGTTCCGGCTGACGATTTAACGGACCCGGCTCCGGCGACAACGTTTGCGCATTTGGACGCGACGACGGTATTGTCTCGCCCGATCTCTGAATTGGGTATTTATCCGGCGGTTGATCCGTTGGATTCGACCTCTCGTATTTTGGACCCGCAAGTGATTGGGGACAAACACTATCAAACGGCTCGCGGCGTTCAAAAGATTTTGCAAAGATATAAAGAATTGCAGGATATCATTGCCATCTTAGGGATGGATGAGTTGAGCGACGAGGATAAGATTATTGTCGGCCGGGCAAGAAGAGTTCAACGTTATTTGTCCCAACCGTTCCATGTTGCGGAACAGTTTACAGGGAACCCCGGACTTTATGTGCCGGTTTCTGAAACGATTGATTCTTTCATTGAAGTTTTGGAAGGCAAACATGATTCTTTACCGGAAGATGCGTTTAACTTGGTTGGAAATATTGAAACCGTTATCGCAAAAGCAGCTAAATTGGGGGCGTAGTCTATGTATGATAAGCCATTTTTGCTGGAAATTGTAACCCCGGAAAAGATTTTCATGCACGAAGAAGTGCTCAGCGTTGTTCTGCCGGAACCAGAGGGAGAGGTTGGTATATTAGCCAACCATAGTCCTTTAATTGCGGAACTGGACAGTGGCGTTGTTCGTTACCGGGATTTACAGGGGACCGAACACAAATTGGCTATCAGCGGAGGCTTTCTCAAGGTTGCCCATAACGAAGCGCGTGTATTGGCTGAAACGGCTGAAAGAGGAACTGAGATTGACGTAAAACGGGCGAGCGAGTCTTTACGTCGTGCAAGGGAACGGCTTCAAAGAAAGAGTCAGTATATTGAAGCGTCTGCGGTTGCTTCGATCAGTATGGAAGCCGGTCAGGAGTTGAATTTATTTAACCGTATACGCGCGGAAAAATCTATGAGACGAGCAATTTCCCGTCTGAAAGCCGCGAATGCGCCGATTGATCAATAGAATTTATTGGATAGGCATTCAAAAAGGGATTTTAAAAATTCTCAAGCTGCCTTAAGATTTTCTTAAGGCAGCTTTTTTAAAAATATTGAACGAATTTTTTATAAGAACTTTGTGTACATATTTTACATACAAATGGAAAACAGAAGTTCATTAAAGTATTCCTGTGTGGAGAATTTTTTCTCAGAAAAGGAGAACAGAGTGAAAAAACTGCGCCAATTAAATTGGAATTTGATTAATCCATTTGAAAAAAATGTAAAGAAACAGCATCAAGAAATTGAAGAAAGACAAAAGCCGAAGGATAATTTTGCTTCTCAGGCAGCACAGCGATGTATGATGGGCGTCATTTTAGGAACGATGCTCTTTCTTTTGTTGGGCGGCTTACTTTTATTTATTCTCTTTCGTGATCAATCTGCGCAGTTTTTGTTTGGCGTCTTTGCTATCTTAATATTTTTAACAACTTTGGTGTTTGCGGTAGCATTATATGTGGCGTTAGGATTTTTGCAGAAAAAAGCGCTAGCGATGAAACAAATGCGGGAAGAGAAGGCAAAACAGGTTGAACCGCCGGAAAAGAGGGATATGCCAAAGCGTAGGAAAATGTGAAGGATGCAAGTTATTAAAAAAGGAAAAAGCGGAGGGATTAAGAAACTTTCGCTTTTTTTGAGCATTGCAAGTTTTAACGTACTGCAAAAGCAAAGACGATTATTACGAGCGAGAACAGGATGGACTAAGATAAAAATACTATCGAAATAATACTCCTTTCATAAGGATTTATCATTACCGAAACGTCTAGAATACTCGATGAATGATCGACAACAGGACAACAGAATGGTTCAACAAGATTTTTTTTAACAGAATGTTTGATGTCTAAAAACATTATAGAGAAGACTACACAAGATTTAACAATCCAATTGACGCCTTTATTACACTTAAAATTTAGGGTGCTATAGATGAAACCAGAATATAAACGTTTTATATGAAAGATTTGGTTGTTCCCGGAAGTGTAGAAAATTAAAGCAAATACAGCTAGTCGAATTGGCTAACATTGACCGAAACCACATTCGTGTAATTGAATTGGGAAATGTGGGCGTGTCATTTGATGTGATTTTTAAACTTTGCGAGGTGTTAGATATTAAACCGAAAGATTTGTTTGATTTTTGTGATTAGATTTACGGAAGAACCCCCTAAAAAAGCAGTGGATTTTATGATAAAACTTTTTAATACAGAGATCAAACAGGAATTCCTTTTCATAAACAAAAAACCTGATTGAATGCTCAATCAGGTTTTATTTCCTTATGGCGGAGAGAATGGGATTCGAACCCATGAAGCAGCTCTTCACCACTTACACGATTTCCAATCGTGCTCCTTCAGCCAGCTCGGACATCTCTCCGTATAAAATATTTATGTGAAAGGTTTTTTGTTTTCCTACTGCTCTCCTGGCGGAGAGAATGGGATTCGAACCCATGAGACGGTTATTCGCCGTCTACTCGATTTCGAGTCGAGCGCCTTCGGCCAGCTCGGCCATCTCTCCTTAAATCGGCAAAAAATAACTGCAATAAAGCAGCGGATTCTTTTTCCCGTACACCAAATTCCACTTGTACTTGATGATTTAATCCCGGGTAGCGAAGCATATCAATCACGCTTCCTCCTGCTCCGGATTTTTCATCTCGCACAGCAAATACTAAACGCGCAATCCGCGTATTCAGCATAGCTCCCGCACACATTGGACACGGCTCTAATGTGCAATATAAAGTGGAATCTTCCAGACGCCAATTATCGATTTTTTTACAAGCTTGCTGCTATGCTAACATCTCTGCATGGGCCGTTGCATCTTGCCGTTTTTCTTTTTCATTATGCGCTTGAGCAATCACTTGTCCATTACGAACAACAATTGCTCCTACAGGGATTTCTCCAGCTTGGAAGGCTTTTTGAGCTTCTTCTAAAGCCAGTTTCATATATGCGTCATCGAAAGGATTAACTTTCATTCGATCTCCTACAGCTTTAAAACTGGTGCGCCCGAAGGGACTCGAACCCCCGGCACACGGTTTAGGAAACCGTTGCTCTATCCACCTGAGCTACGGGCGCATTCCGCAAACGGTTTTTACTGAACTCCCTTTTAAGATGGTGCGCCCGGAGGGATTCGAACCCCCGACCTCCAGGTTCGTAGCCTGTCTCTCTATCCAACTGAGCTACGGGCGCACAAAAAAATGACAATCTTTTTCTGGCGGAGAGAGAGGGATTCGAACCCTCGAAGCAGATTTTCTCCGCTTACTCGCTTAGCAGGCGAGCGCCTTCAGCCGACTCGGCCATCTCTCCACAAATTATATCGAATCTTTCTGGCGGAGGAGGTGGGATTCGAACCCACGGAACCCTCACGAGTTCAACGGTTTTCAAGACCGCCTCATTCAACCGCTCTGACACCCCTCCACGCATTCGCAAGGGTACCTTCGATTGTCACGCACTAATTAGTATAATGGTGAAACAAAAATTTGTCAAGAATTTTAGGATGAATTTTTTCAGGCGGTTAGAATCCGTACCTCGAAAGCCAAGTTTTCACTTCTTGTGGAAAACGGGTCAGATTTTCTGTCACTAATTTTCGTAGAATCGGCAAAGCCTTTTGAAAAGCTTGGCGACGAATCTGATTTGAATTGCGATGGGCGGATGACTGATAAAGATATTTTTGGGTAATGAATCCAATTCGCAGAGTAAAGAACGCGCATCCTGTCCCATGCAGAAGGGATTGAACGGCAATGTTTAATCCGGGGATGGAAGGCGTTGTTTGAAAAGAAGCTAAAAAATCATCCAAGTCCGCCTCTTCAATGGCTTCAACCAGGAGGGCGGTTAAAAAAATATTGAGGTACAGCTTTCCAATTTTTAACCAGGAAGGCCGGTAACCGGTTAGGCGGATCAGCCGCTGAATGAGTTTTATATTACTGGCAAGGACGATAAGCGCGTCTAATTGAGTGTTTTGGGAGACGGCGCAAGCCACAAAAACGCCTTGGGCTGTGCGGTAGGCGGTTTGGTCCAGCGCTTGTTGAACCGGGCCTTGAAACGCTTCTTGCAGTAATGGCAGCAGATCGCTTTTTTGTTCCAACGCTGCACGTAATTGGAGCTGCTGATCGAAGGAAAGCGCCTCCGAGCAAACAAGCCCTCGGGCGATGCGCTGACAAACCCTATAGTCCGGCGAAGCGTCGCTGTCGGTGATCACGGAGGCGGGAAAGCTGGGCAGATGGAGATAATCCCACAGAGGGGAAAGGATCAGCCAGCCGAACCCGAGCAGGATCAAGAGATAGAAAATCCAACCGATAACCGGATGAAGGCTTTGCAGGCGTTCGCCAATGATCAGGACGTTCCCGAAAAGAAGTAAAACGACAAAGAGTAAAACACCCAGGACGATACATTTGATTTTTGTGCTTGTAACATGCGTTTTTAGGGATTTCATTTTATTTTACCTGTTTCATCGTTTGCTGCGCGGTTTGTGCAAGGGACTGCATTTGTTCCAGGTCCTGCTCTAGCGCGTTCAAGAGTTGCCGGCTTTGCTGCGCTTGCTTTTCGTATTGTTCAGCCTTTAATTGGAAACGTTGCCGATTTTCTGCAATCAAGGACAAACGAGCTTGTTTGCGCTGTTTGCGGATTTCGTTTAAATGCAGATCCAAGAGTGTTTCCACCCAACGTTCCGCTTGCTCTTTCAGTTGCTCCCGAATACTTTCGGCGGCGCCTTGGATGTAAATTTTGGCTTGCTGACCGTTAAAATGGCGATCGAAGAGCAGCATTTTTTTGGTTGAAGGAAGATTTTTCCCCAGCCGGAAGGCTTTCTCCATAACCGGGGACAAATACGTGTAGTCAAAAGGCGGCAAATCTTCCGGAAGCGGCCAGTGAAACGCGACCCCTAAAGGGGCGGCCAGTTCATCAGCTTTTTCCTGGTATTCCTTTAGGCTCTCCTCCATCAAATGTTCGGCGCGCTGGATGTAGGCGTTGACTTGCTGCGCAATGCGAACGCCAAATTCGCCGTCGGTTTTTAGATACAAATGATTGCCCTTTTCGCGGATGGTTTCCCCCAGTTCAATGAGATTGGTCACCAACTCTTCCCCAGTAATATCTCGGTTGCAATAAAGAAGCGTTTTTTCCGTGCGATCTTCAATCAAGCGGCCTAGGCCTTCTTCTTCGGACGTAAGCAGATTCGTCAGCTGAAGTTCCAATGTTTTACGGGGATGCGCCGGACTGAAAAGTTCGTGATTGGAAATAAGAGTTTCCATTTGAGTCAATTGTAAAGAAAGTTTATTCATTTCCTGCTGGCGGGTTTTTATTTCATCCTGGATGCGCCGAACTTCCTGACGCGCGGCGCGGAGGGCGCGGAGCAGACCGTGCAAGCTGTTTCGCTCCTGAATTCGAATGCGTTTATCTTGCAGAACCGTATACAGCCGTTCCTCGAAGGCGGCAAACTGCGAAGTTTTCAAGAGTTGTTCATTTTGGTTCATCACGCCGTCCAAGGCCATCCCAAGGTTAATCGGGGTGGAATACATTTCTTTTAAATCCAGCTCCCGCATAATTTCTTCGCGGGTTTCGGAGAGTTGCTGGAGCGCTTCCGCATCGCGTTCCTCCAACGAGCGCCAGTATTTCCCGTCAATGATGTTTTGCACCAACCAGATGGGCGGATTTTTGCTTTCGACCAGCAGACGTTCCAAAAAGTGATTGGTGGTTTTGCTGATCGCGGAAATGGAGGATTGAATAAAAATCAAAAAATCCGTCCGGCGCAGTACCCAATGGTGAACGGGGGAAGTTTCCAGGTTACTGATATTGCCATCCAAACCGGGCATGTCAATGATCGCGGTCGTGCTGTCGATAAATTTTCCACCGGGAACGCGAATGACGGTAATCAACGGTTCTACGTCCACCACATGGGAGAGTTTGTTTTCGATATTGGTTTCGTTCAGGATACTGGTTTCCTTGTAAACGTAAGGGGAGACGTCTTCCCAATCTTTCATGTGACGAATATAATCGATTACGAACTGAAACACCTGATTGCGGTCCTGTGCATTGTCTCGCATAAAATTTTCTTCAATGCTGGTTTCTTCAGATTGGATCACATTAGTCGGTCGCAAGGTGCATTCCTTTCCCAAACGGGTGGGACTGACGTAACGGTGCGCCAACGTATTGACCATGGTAGATTTACCGGCTTTTAAGGGGCCGAAGATGACCACGAAAAACATTTTGCTGTGAAATTCTTTCAGGGAACGCTCGATTTCCTCGATGTCGAGCAGGAGCGTTTTTCCCTCGATGCATCCGTCAAAAACGGAAGAAGCCGCGTAACGGGCTAAAAAAGCGTCTCCGGCGATCAACATTTGTTCCAGGGCGGTTTGTTCCGGATGAACCGGAAGCGGAACATGTTCGGGAGCGTTCGCTTCGGAAGGCGCGTCGGCCGGTTGGACGGATTCCCCGGAAGGGTTGTTCGAAGATGGCGTCTCTGGAACAGGAGGGGAGGCCGCCGGATTCAAGTCTACAGGAACAGAATTTTCTTGATTTTCAGCAGAAGCAGTGTTTTTGATCCATTTGAACATAAGGTGTTACCATCCAATCTTTCGTTTTGTCCGGGCGTTTGAGCGGTCAATGGCCAGGCGGTTATCCGATTATTCTGTTTTCTATACTATAGAATTTGGTGCAGATTGTAAAGTTATGCCGAAAAAGAAAATGAATTTTATAATAAGCATCAAGAAAAAATGCTTTTTTCCAAAAGTTAGGTGTAGAAGGATTGGACTTATAGTAAAATGAACAAGAGGACAATGAAAGATTTTTAGAGGAGGATTTTATGGAAACTTGGCATGTATCCGGAGTTAAAATGGCCGCTTGGGAACTTTTAAAGCAGTTTGGGCGCAATCCATTGGGGGAGTTGAAGAAAAATTATTGGCAGGCGGTACTTTTTTCGTTTTTTGTGGTTGTCATTTCGGTGGGGATTAATGTTTTGTTCGACCATTTAGGATGGGAGGATGGATTTAAGGGTTGGATGGTTAACATGGGTTTGTCGCTTTTTCTGCTAAACCCGTTGAACGTAGCGGCGAATCAGTATTATTTGTGGCAGAAACAGGGATTTTGCCGGCCGAAGCAGGCGCTATTTTCATCGTTTCAGGGGAATCGTTATGGCGGGATCGTCGCGGGAATGTTCTTTTACGGGTTGTTTATTTCTCTGTGGAGCTTGCTTTTCCTGATTCCGGGCATCATAAAGGGGTACGCTTATCGGATGGTTCCTTTTTTGTTGGCGGAGAATCCGACGTTGTCTTGGCGGCGGGCGTTGGAAATCAGTAAACAGACCACTTATGGGGAAAAAATGGATATGTTTGTTTTGGACCTCTCTTTTATCGGGTGGATTTTTTTATGCATCGTGACGGTTGGGGTTGGAGCGGTCTTTTTTATGCCATACTATCTTTCAACCCTGTGCGAGGTTTATACGCATCAGCGGACCAAGGCCCTGAATAACGGATGGGTCAGCCGAGAAGAGTTGGAGGATCCCTCGGGGATGATCCGGCTTTAAGGAAAAAGATAAAGAGGTGGGAAAATTTTGAAAAAAGTTGTGATTTTGGCGACCGGCGGGACCATTGCCGGTCGTGGCGGGGATGGCAAAACCCTGAATTATCAACCGGGAACGATCCCGGGGGAACAGTTGTTGGGAGCGGTTCCCGGTATAGAGAAACTTGCTGTGTTGGAGTGCATCCAGGTGAGCAATCTCAATTCCGACGATTTAACGGATAGGCATTGGTTGACCTTGGTCCGAATCATTCATGAGCGAACCCAAGATCCCCAAGTTGCTGGCTTTGTCGTGCTACATGGTACGGATACGCTGGAGGAGACGGCTTATTTTTTGCATTTGGTTTTGAAAACTTCGAAACCGGTCGTTCTAACGGGCGCTATGCGGCCTTCAACGGCTTTGGCGGCGGACGGGCCTCGGAATTTGTATGCGGCGGTGGCGTTAGCAAGGAACGAATTGGCCGAAGGGCGCGGCGTCTTAGTCGTTTTTGCGGATCGAATTTATGGGGCGCGCGAGGTGCAGAAGAACAGTACGTTTGCAGTGGATGCGTTTTATGGCGGAGAACTGGGAAGTTTGGGATATATTTTGGATGAACAGCCGTATTTTTATCAGCGAAGTTTACGGAAACATACGTTGGAAACGGTGTTTTCTGCGGAAGGTTTATCGGGATTGCCGCCGGTGACGGTTCTGTATTTTACCATTGATGCAGACCCGGATTTACTTTTGTTCGCGGCTAAGCGGGCGAAAGGCGTCGTTGTAGCAGGCGCGGGAAATGGGAATTACAGTGCGGCGTGGAAGGCGAATGTAGCCGCATTGGGGGAACGTCGGATTCCCGTGGTACGTTGTTCGCGTACGGGGAATGGAGAGGTGACGCCGGACGATGCGTTTGACGCGTTCGACCATGTGCTGTGCGGAGGAAATTTATCGCCGCAAAAGGCGAAAATTCTTCTCCAGTTGGCGCTGACACAAACGAAGGATCTTTCCCGAATCCGAGAATTTTTTACGCAGTACTAATTTTGTATACGTTTGTTCATTTGGTCAATGGATAAAAAAAATAGGTTTTGCGTGTAAGTTTTGGAACATATTTTAGTATTTTTTTACAGAAGCAAGATTTTGTCCGCTTGTTTTTTCAGCATAATCATTCATAAATGATAAAAGCGATCCGGTTCATCAAAAGAACCAGATCGCTTTTACATTTTAAGAAGGGAGCGAAAAATGAGATTAATTTTTTCTTAACCCTTATTCCGAGAATACGACTTAGACAGCGTTGGCTTGATCGCACAGTTGAAGTTCAACCGTAGAAGTGAGAAGGTCGATATAGCTGTAGGATACGCAGCGTTCGGCGCGCTTATCATTCAAGCGAATGACAAAAATATTTGGATACAGGGAATCTAGAATTCCTTCATTCTCCACAATGCGATTACGCCCCCGGTTTGTTTTAAGCCGGACCCGACTGCCAACTAAAGGCTCCATTTTTTCTCTAATTTTCTCGATCGTAGCGACAGAAGAATTCAAAATATCACCTGCTTCCCCATGTATTTGCTCTTTTATCATACCAGAGAAAATGGGCTTTTGTCAAGAAAATTTATAAAAATTTTCAGTATACAAAATATCTATTGGACTGTCAAATAGAAAATTGGTAAATAAGTGGGGAATTTAACCATTAATTGATCCTTTTATAGCTTTTTTTTCAGATTAAGGAAATTTTACGCACTTTTTTTATAAATTTTAAAATGAGACCTTCTATAAACGGCTTTTTATAAAAATACCAATGTATAAACAAAAATGTTTTGCGCGATATTGGGGTTTGTAAAATATTTGCGCATAAGTAGAAGGAAAATTAAAAGAAAAAAGAGACGAAGTTTCCATTTTTTGAAAAATGGAAAGAAGGAAGTGAATCGGTGTTTTAAAGTGAAATAAATGGAGAGGGGAGATTTTAAAGAGTTTTGGAAGAAGAAAAGAAGAAGAAAAATTTGATGAGCTTCTGAATGGGAATCGCGTTGGGTAAAAAACAGCGTTTTTGAATAAGGGCGCGAAAGAAAGAAACATCTTTTTAAGCGGGAATTTTTGGACAGGAAGACAAGGTTTTGCGGGACGAAATAAGCATCAGCGACTACTTTGGGATATTCGTGGAACGGAGAAATTTTTACGAATGAAAATTTTGGGGAAAAAGCAATTTTCAAGATAATCTGCTGAATTTGCCCATATCCCAGATAGGCAAGCAAAACAGATTATCAAGATAGAAAGCCTTGCCTATGTCTGATATAGGCAAATGCAGCGTACCATCAGAATCTTTATTTATATGTTTGAATGAAGTCCAAACAGGGCAGGCTCAAAAATTTTAAAAAACAGGCGTATAAATTTTTATGGGGATATTTCTTTTTTTGCAGTTTTCAATGACAAATTTGGTTCCAGTGGATTTTTTGTCCCAAAACGCTAACACGAAGTCGGCGTACTCGATAATGGTGATATTGCGTTTAAGAGGGGCGAGTTTTCCATATTTTTGATATTCCGGTAAAAATTCAGTTAATTTGAGATGGTGGGTTAACGCATATTCCCGCGCGCACATATCGACGCCGCGTGCGCCGCCCGATACAATTTCTGTAACATGTGGGGGAAGGTATTTTTCCAGATGGGTTACTTGAAGTGTTCTTGAACCTACGATTGCTACTTTCATTTGATATTCCTCTGCCAAAATAAGTTTAAATAAAATTATATGGATATACAGTGTGTTCACTTCGTCCATTATAACACATAATAAATATAAAATAAACACACGATATATCTATCGTGAGGTGTTTTTATGGCAGTAAAAAGTGTTTCTATCCGGATAGAGGAAGAGATGTTGAAGAAAATTGGCTATGTTGCAGATTATGAAGGGCGTTCGGTAAACAGCCATATTTTGGTTTTGATTCGGCGGGATATTAAAGCTTTTGAGTTAGAACATGGAAAAATTGAGGGCAGTATTCAGCCGGATGTGAATGTAAAACCTACGCGAAAGCATGAGACGTAATCAAAAAAGCATTGAATTCTGAAAAAAATAATTGACAGTTGGGAAAAGTTTTGTTAAGATACCTAAAAATAAATGAATAAAATGCGATGAACGGGAAAAAACGTCATCAGAGAGCTTTTCAGAGATCTGCCGGGTGGTGCGAGGCAGAAAGCGGGATGGCCACGCTCGCCCGGGAGCAGTTCGTCGAAATACCTACGGGTAAATTAGTAC
This sequence comes from uncultured Syntrophomonadaceae bacterium, assembly GCA_944391275.1. Classification (GTDB taxonomy): domain Bacteria; phylum Bacillota; class Syntrophomonadia; order Syntrophomonadales; family Syntrophomonadaceae; genus CALXSZ01. The sequence goes on along the minus strand of CALXSZ010000123.1, from coordinate 2,917 downwards.
GGGTTAAGTAGATGGAAACGGGATGCCGCCGTTAAGGGGCAGGGACATTGATGGATGTCTGCAAGGGGGGCGCTTTTTTTATGTGAAGGGAGGGCGCTAATGAGAGTGGTACCGCGGAGGTTTTACCTTCGTCTCTTTCGTAAGGAGACGAAGGTTTTTTTTATGCGAGTAAAAATGAAAAATGGATAACAAAGGAGAGAAGAAGGATGAAAACCGGTTTGGCAACGGAAAATGAGACGCGTTTATATGATGATGATCGGGGAACGGGAAAGTATTTTTGGCCGAAAGAAACATTAATCGACTTGACTTTTCCGCAGGTTCTGGATCGGGTTGTAACAGAGTTTCCGGATCAGTATGCTTTTCGTTATACTGCTTTGGACTATACGCGTACGTATAAGGAATTCCGGGAAGATGTGGATGCTTTTGCCCGGGCGCTGATTGCCATGAATGTGAAACCTGGGGATCATGTAGCGATTTGGGCGACCAATGTGCCGCAATGGTATATCACTTTTTGGGCGGTAACGAAAATTGGCGCGGTTTTGGTAACGGTCAACACGGCTTATAAGATTCATGAGATTTCCTATTTGCTCAAACAATCGGATACGCATACGTTGGTTTTGATTGATGGGTACAAAGACATCAGTTATGTCGGGATTCTTCAGGAATTATGTCCGGAATTGAAGACCTTGAAGCCGGGAGAAGTATTGCATGCGGAAAAACTACCGCGCCTGCGTAACGTTATCACCTGTGATAGCCGGCAACCCGGGTGTTGGACCTGGGAAGAAGCGCTGGAAAAGGGGAAACAGGTTCCCCTTGACGAAGTCTATCGTCGGGCCGCTGCGATTAAAAAGGATGACGTCTGCAATATGCAGTATACGTCCGGAACGACTGGGTTTCCCAAAGGCGTGATGTTGACGCATTACAACGTCGTGAATAATGGAAAAGACATTGGGGATCGAATGGATTTATCTACGTATGACCAGATGTTGATCCAAGTGCCGATGTTCCACTGTTTTGGCATGGTCTTGTCGATGACGGCGGCCATGACGCATGGCGCTACCATGTCGCCCATTCCGGCCTTTTCTCCTTCCAAAAGCTTGGAATGTTTGTCGAAAGAGCGGATTACGGCAATAAACGGGGTACCTACAATGTTTATCGCGCTGCTGGAGCATCCGGATTTTCAGAAGGCGGATCTAAGCCACTTGCGTACAGGCATTATGGCGGGAAGTCCCTGTCCCATTAAAGTCATGCAGGACGTGGTGGACAAGATGAACATGAAGGAAATTTGTATTGTGTATGGACAGACGGAAGCGTCTCCAGGATGTACCATGAGCCGAACGACGGATTCCCTGGAAGTTCGGGTAGGAACGGTTGGTCGAGCGATGTTTGGCGTAGAGTGTCGTATCGTGGACCCGGAAACCGGAAAAGACGTCCCGGATAATGTCGATGGCGAATTCTTAGCGCGGGGCTATAACGTGATGAAAGGATACTATAATATGCCGGAAGAAACCGCCCATACGATTGACGCGGATGGATGGCTCCACACAGGCGACCTGGCGCGGCGCGTGGAAGGCGGCTATTACCGGATTACGGGTCGCATTAAGGACATGATTATTCGCGGCGGCGAAAATATATATCCCAAAGAAATCGAAGATTTTATTTATACGCATCCGAAAGTTTCGGATGTGCAGGTCATTGGGGTGCCGGATGAGCAATATGGGGAAGAAATCATGGCGTGCATCATCCTGAAACCGGGCGAAGAAATGACGGAAGATGAGATGAAGGACTTTGTTAAGGCTTCAATGGCAAAACATAAGGTGCCGCGGTATGTTGTCTTTATGGAAGAATTCCCGATGAATGCGGCCGGAAAAATTCTGAAATATAAGATGCGTGAAAATGCGGTAGAAATGTTGAGCTTACACAAGGCGGCGGCGATTGAAACCGCTTAGGATATCGAGTAAAATAGACAATAACGACTAAAAAATTGAATTTTTCGATTGGATTGGTTGGAATAGGGAAAAGGGAGAGAAAAAATGGGGAAAAGAATGGTTCCGATGGATGGGAATGAAGCTGCGGCGCATGTGGCGTATGCATTTACGGAAGTGGCGGCGATTTACCCAATTACACCGTCTTCACCCATGGCGGAGTTAACCGACGCTTGGTCGGCCAACGGGCGAAAAAATCTATTTGGGCAGCCGGTCACGCTGATTGAAATGCAGTCGGAAGCGGGGGCCATTGGCGCGGTGCACGGGGCGAGCGAAGCTGGTGCGCTTTCAACGTCGTTTACTTCTTCGCAAGGATTGATGCTGATGATTCCTGTGATGTACCGAATTGCCGGGACCAAACAGCCGGTGGTTTTACAGGTGGCCGCGCGTACGGTCGGTACGCATGCCATGTCCATTTTTGGGGATCACTCGGATGTGATGGCTTGTCGGGCGACGGGCTTTGCCATGATGAATTCGGGCAGCGTCCAAGAAGTGATGGATTTAGCGGCTATTGCGCATTTGGCGGCGATTAAGGCGCGTATTCCTTTTATGCACTTTTTTGATGGATTCCGGACGTCGCATGAAATTCAGAAGGTAGAATGTATGGAATATGAAGAACTAGCGACGCTGGTGGATTGGGACGCAATCGCTCGATTTAAGGATGACGCGTTAAATCCGGAACATCCAACGCTGCGAAACACGGTGCAGAATCCGGATGTGTATTTTCAAGTCCGGGAAGCCAACAACGTTTTTTATGACGCTATGCCGGAGATCGTAGAAGAATATATGCATAAAATAAATGCGCTGACCGGGCGAAATTATCAATTATTTAATTACTATGGCGCGCCGGATGCGGACCGAATCATTATCGCGATGGGGTCCGTCAGCGGCACCATTATGGATACGATTGACGTATTAAACGCCCAAGGCGA
>CALXSZ010000122.1 GCA_944391275.1 uncultured Syntrophomonadaceae bacterium | reverse complement strand
AGATTTGAAGTCCGGTTGATTGCAGATAAATCGACAAAGCCGGAAATAAGGCTAGTAAAAGATAACGCACATTTTTCTCCTCTATTGTTTTTTCGAATGATAAAAAGGCAGAATAACCCTCTCTATTTTACGTCTACTTTGTAAAATAGAAATTTTACTCCGCCCTGCAACCCTATTCCTCTACCGAAATCGTCTCTGGATTCGTAGCCGCCTGATTTAATTCTTCTTCTACATTTTGATACCGAAGCACAATCAGCACTTCTTCCAGATCGTCAAACGAGACAGCCGGTTCAACTGTCGCCGAAAGCAAAAGGCCATTTTCTTCTCGAGTCACTTCTGATACGGTTCCCACAACAATTCCTTTTGGATATATTTCAGAAAATCCGGACGTAATAACCTTATCTCCCACTTGCATAGACGAATAATAGGGAACGTTTTTCACTCTTAATTTCTCTGATACGCCGATCCCTTCCACAATGCCATTCGTTTCGCGCGATTCTTCCAAAATGATCCCCACCGCAATATCGCGATCCGTCAGTAAATACACGCGCGCGGTATTCGATGTGACACTGGAAACGACGCCCACCAGCCCATCCGGACTCACAACCGCCATATTTTCCCGAACCCCCTGGTCGTATCCCTGATCCACCGTAATCATCTGATTCCAATTGTCCGGGCTACGGGCAATAATCCGAGCCCCTAGTAAAGTTTGGTGGGGATTGCTTTCCTGGAATCCCAACAAAGTTTGCAAACGTTCCGCTTCGTTCCGATATTCCAACAATTGCTGGTTCTCCATTTTTAATTGATCTCGTTCGGCAGTCAAGTCCGTTATCTGCTGTTCTAGCATTTGTTTGTCCACGAGTAAATATCGCCAATCCGTTAATTGTTCTTCCAAGTTGACGGCGAGTCTCTGAGAAGGCGCAAAGACCATGGCCACAACGCGCTCCAAAAAATTCTGTTCATGCCCGGTAATAAATCGGCCAATTAAGAGTAATCCCGTAATAACTAAAATCAAAATAACCCAAAACTCTCGAATTTTGGCATATTTTCCCAAAATCACTCACCCAATTAAATAGATTTACGCGAAGAAATTAACAATCGTTTTAAGTTTTCAATGTTCTCCAACGCTTTCCCTGTGCCGCGTGCAACAGCTAAAAGCGGTTCTTCACAAACATAAACCGGCATAAAAGTCTCTTGACTAATCAACTGATCTAAACCGCGCAACATGGATCCTCCTCCGGCCAATACAATGCCCCGATCAATAATATCAGCCGCTAATTCAGGCGGAGTTTTCTCCAAGCAGACTTTAATTCCTTCTAAAATGGCTTCGACCGGTTCCTGCAATGCGATCCCCACTTCTCTGGAAGAAATGCTGACCGTTTTAGGCAGACCCGTAATCAGATCCCGTCCTCGCACGTCATAATACTCTTCATCCCCCTGCCATAAAGCGGAGCCAATGGAAATTTTGATATCTTCTGCGGTCCTCTCCCCGACCAACAAATTGTACGTTCTGCGCAAATGCTGAATAATGGCCTCATCCATCTTATCTCCAGCTACGCGTACGGATCGCGCGGTTACAATCCCCCCTAAGGAAATAACCGCCACTTCCGCCGTTCCGCCCCCAATATCCACAATCATATTCCCCGTTGGCTCATAAACCGGCATTTCAGCCCCTATAGCCGCTGCCATCGGTTCTTCCAGCAGATACACTTCTTTCGCACCCGCCTGAAGCGCGGCCTCTCGAACGGCTCTTTCTTCTACCGTTGTACAGCCCGTTGGAATGCTAATAACCATGCGCGGTTTGACGAAAAACATTTTGTTCTCCATGACTTTATTAATAAAATACTTGATCATCGCCTGTGTTACGTCAAAATCCGCAATGACGCCGTCTTTCATCGGCCGGATCGCTACAATATTGCCAGGTGTACGCCCCAACATATCCTTTGCTTCTTCCCCAACCGCCAATACTTTTCCATTTGTATTATCAATCGCAACCACCGAAGGTTCCCGTAAAACAATCCCTTTTCCTTTAATATAAACCAGTGTGTTTGCCGTCCCTAAATCAATTCCCATATCCTTACTAAAAAACATCTTTGCCTCCACCTATCTTCATCCGAAATTAAACTCTCACCATTGTCCTATAAATATCCCCAAGCTTTTAAGCTATAATATTTTCCATCACCAATAATAACGTGATCGATCACACTGATTCCCACGATTTCTCCCGCCCGGACCATTTGTTCTGTAATTTCAATGTCCTTCACGCTGGGAGCCGGATCCCCGCTGGGATGATTATGCACCAAAATAACGGATGCACTGCTTCGCTTGATGGCAGGTTTAAAAACTTCCCGTGGGCAGACAAAGGAAAAACTCAACCCGCCAACGGATATTTCTTCGATTCCTAAAAGTCTGCTTTTCTGGTCCAAAAACAACACGCGAACATGCTCCCGGTCAAAATAGCGCATTTCTTCCATAAGTAACTTTTTTACATCTTCCGGCGAACGAACAAAAACTTTATGCGGATTGCTGCTTCCCAAACGACGCCCTAATTCCAACGCCGCTTTAATCGTAATCGCTTTGGCTTCTCCTATTCCTTTGGCGCTTTGCATCAATTCTTCCACGCTGGCGTCGTTCAGATTTCGTAATCCCTGAAAACTTTGCAATACGCTCTCCGCAAGCTGCAACGCACCCATCTCTTTATTGCCACTACCCAAAAGAATCGCTAATAATTCCGCATCGCTTAAATTCTTCTCCCCGAGCGCCCATAATTTTTCACGGGGACGGTCTTCCTGCGGCATTTGTTTCATTCTGACTTGATAAGTCATGGCTTCATTCCTCTATGACTTTCTAACAATCCATCAAAGCCCAGATGCCGCAATCCTTGATAAACGGCGGATAAAGGAAGCCCCACCACGTTAAAATAACATCCTTCTATTTTCACCACGAATAGCGCACCTAATCCTTGAATAGCATAAGCGCCCGCTTTATCTTTTCCCTCGCCGGATGCGACATAAGCTTGTATTTCCTCTTCGGATAACGTGCGAAAAAACACATCGGTTTTTACAGCCTGAGCATATTCTTGCTGGGTTCGTTGATCCTTTAAATAGAACCCCGTAATAACTTCATGCCTTCGACCGCTCAAAAGACGCAACATCTTCCATGCATCTTCATCCGAAACCGGCTTACCCAGAATTTGCCCTTCACAGACCACCATGGTATCCGCTGCCAGCAGGATCGCTTCTTCTGACAATATTCTCTGACTAACCGCCTGCGCTTTCCGTTTCGCTAATGCAACGGTCCAAAACGCCGCGCCTCCCTGTTCTTCATAGATTGTCTCATCCACATCTGCCGTTTCCACCGTAAAAGGCGCGTCAATCTGTTCAAGTAAAGCGCTCCGTCGCGGAGAAGCGGAGGCCAACACGATCTTTCTCATGTTTTTCCTCATGCTCTTTTCTTATGATTTTCTCATATATATCTATTCTCCATTAGTCTATCATTCAATTTTCATGAAAACAAGCCAAAAGAAGAAATTTCACGAAACTGTCAAAAAAATAATCAGACAGTCTCAGCAAAACCTACCAACCGTCTGATTAAACCCACTTTTTTTGTTTTTTACTACATTTCTTTAAAAAATTATTGCGTTTCTCCTGAACTTTCAATCAAAAAACCAACGGGTGAAAACTGAATCCGCACGTTTTCCTTCGTCGATTCAAATAAACTTACTTGAGGCTCTTCATCAAAACCAAAGTAAAAAGCCATGCGCCCGTCTCCCAAAGAAAACGCCTGCATCCGCTTTAATAGCCCCTGTGTTCCGTCTTCCCGCATGATTTCAATAATCCCCTGTTGCAAACTGGTTTCAACAATCGGAAAAACCGTCAAATCATTCACAATTAATTCCACTTTAAACGCGCCCAATTCCGGGAGCATTTTTTCCCCTTCTTCTGTTTGAACCGGGTCGTCTTGAGTTAAAATACGATAATCCGCTTCAGGTCCTTCTTCCATTTCTTGCGTCAAAAGTTGCAACGCCACTTGATCTTGCTCAGTAGATTCCGTTTCTTCTAATACAATTCTTTCCAGCTGCCAAAGTCCGCCGAGTTCCTCATCATAGGAGACTACAAAAATATTTTTAATCGTAAAATACCCGGCAGCCAGCATGAGAATGGATAACGCTATTGCAATATAAATCCTTCTCTTTTCTTTTTTGGTTAATCTAACTCTTTCTCCACTTTTTTTCTTTGGTTCATTCGTTTCTTTTGACATTGATTTTTTCCCCATACATCTTTCTCCTCAAACATTTATTTCATTTGATCCCCAGCAGACGCAAGCTGACAAAGTTTTTGAAATTCTTCCGCCGTCAGCGTTACGCCTTTTCCCATTCGCGTATGATCAGGCGACCATTCTCGAATATCATATTTGGCTTCTCTTCCGTTCCATTTTACCAAATTCACTTCTTTTTTCCAACCGCGCGATGATTCGCTTAATATTCCAATGGTCGCTACAATTTCAAACTGAATTCCGTCCGCCATATTTTCACTCCTCTTTCCTATCCTATTTAAGATCATCCCTTATTTAAGATCATCCATTTTTTTAAATTGATGGTTCCAGGCAAAACGAAAAGTTCTCCGTCCTCTTACCTATATGACCAAGCGCAAGGGATAGCTGTAAGAAAGCCCTGCGATTTGATCCGGTTCGCTTCCTCCCGTACAAAAGGATATCCCATTCGCCCGATTTACATGTTCTCCACAAATGCCGACTCTCCTTGATACAAGGAGCGCAGCAATTGAATTTCTTCTTGATAACCGGAAAGTTCATTGGGCGTCTCCAGATAAAACGGTAAATCCCTCAGCACCGGATGATTAATCATCCGCTCCATAGCTTCTACTCCAATGGAACCTTGTCCAATTTTCTCATGACGATCCTTATGGCTGCCCAACGTCGTCATACTGTCATTCAGGTGAATAGCTTTTAAGCGCGTCAGTCCAACGATCCTGTCAAATTCCTCCAATACATCGTCCAAATGATTCACCACATCATATCCCGCGGAATAAAGATGACAAGTATCCAAACATACGCCCATCTTATCCGAAAATTCTACCCCGTCTATAATTTGACGCAGTTCTTCAAACCGTGAACCAATTTCAGATCCCTTCCCGGACATTCCCTCTAATAGAACCGTGGTCCGCTGTTTTTCCGACAACACCTGATTTAAAATTTCCGTAATTTGCTTGATCCCCGTCTCTACGCCTTGTCCTACATGACTCCCCGGATGAAAGTTGTATAAAGTTCCCGGCAAGTACTCCAACATCGCCAAATCATCTTTAAAAATCCTTTGCGCAAATTCACGGATCGAAGCGTCCGCCGAACAAGCGTTTAAGGTATACGGAGCATGTGCCAGAAGAGGCGCAAAATGATTTTCCTGCATAAAAATCCGTGCGGCTTCGATATCTTTTTCATTGATTTTTTTGGCTTTCCCACCCCGAGGATTCCGGCTGAAAAACTGGCAGGTATTCCCGCCTATTTCCAAAGCCGTCCGGCACATCTTCAGAAATCCCTTGGAGATGGACAAATGACATCCGATTTTAAACACTTCTACTCCTCGCTTTCCTGTAACAATTGCAGCAAATCTTCCTGTGATAAAATGGGAATTCCGAACTTCACGGCTTTATCGTACTTGCTTCCAGGATCTTCCCCGGCTACGACATAATCGGTTTTCCTGCTGACGCTTCCGCTGACTTTTCCTCCAGCCTTCTCAATTCTTGTCGCCGCTTCATGGCGGGTTAGATCCGGCAAGGCGCCGGTTAATACAAACGTTTTACCGGTCAAGGCGGTTTTTTGAATTTTCGGTTGAAGAGACTGCATCTGAACACCCAAAGCCTTTAATTCTGCAATCAATTCCCGATTATGGGGTTCTGCAAAAAACAAAACCAAACTCTCGGCCATTTTGGGGCCAATTTCATCAATTAAAAGCAACTGCTCCGGGGTTGCTTGCAACAATTCCTCCATAGAAGAAAAATGTTGACATAATATCGAAGCGGTTTTCGCACCAATGTGCCGAATTCCTAAAGCGGTAATCAATCGTTCCAACGAACGTCCACGACTTTCCTGAATGGCCTTGAAAAGATTTTCTGAAGATTTTTTTCCCATCCGCTCCAATTTTTCCAGCTGGTCCATTTCCAGTCGATAGAGATCGGCCAAATTCCGCACCAGTCCACTCTTGAGCAACTGCTCGACCATCGCAGGCCCTAATCCTTCTATGTCCATCGCTGGACGCGAAGCAAAAAAAATCAAGCTTTCTTTCATCCGTGCCGGGCAATTGATATTTTCACACCGCCAAGCCACCTCTTCCTCCAAACGCACCGCTGGTGATGAACAAACCGGACAATACTGGGGCGGGGATACCGGAACCGTATTTTCCGGTCTCTTTTCCTTTACAACCGAAGCCACTTCGGGAATAATATCGCCTGCTTTATAAACAATCACTTGATCGCCGACGCGAATATCTTTTTCCTGGATCATATCAAAGTTGTGCAAAGTCGCCCGGCTCACCGTTGTTCCGGCCAGCTGTACCGGTTCTAAAATTGCCGTCGGGGCAATAA
>CALXSZ010000121.1 GCA_944391275.1 uncultured Syntrophomonadaceae bacterium | reverse complement strand
CTAGATCATTCATCCCATAGCCGCTGGATAAGTTGAAATGCGATTCACGTATATGATGATCTCGAAAAGCCCGAAGAACTTTTATTTGGTTTTGATAACTCGTTTCTTCAATTTCTTCATAAATAGGCCGCAGTTTTTTTTCTGCTTCCCGTATAAGTGTGATTCCTTCCAAAAACCTTTCCTCCCTGAATGGATATCCTGTCTGTGAAATTATTTGTATTTCATCGGACTATTTTCAAAACATAAATCCTGACATTCAATTGTCATGAGACTTTCACGTTCAAACTGCTTCTCACAAACCAAACGCATAGACTGCGCTCGGATAGACTGTTCCACCAAATTGCGTATGGCGCGGGCATTTCCAAAGTCAAGCGCTTTATCTCGTATCATAGCATAAGTAATCTCTCGGAGTTTCCAGCGCGCGCGGTTTGTCAGCAAATATTCCCGCTGTTCATACATATTGAGGGCGATCTGGAACAGTTCTTCGGCCTCATAATCACGAAATTCAATCTGAATGGGAAAACGCGAACGAAGCCCTGGATTAATATCTAAAAAGGTTTCCATTTGCTGGCTATACCCCGCTAAAATAACGACAAGCTCTTCTTTATGATCCTCCATGCTTTTGACAAGGGTAGCGATGGCTTCCCGTCCAAAGTCGCGTTCGCCGCCTTGCGCTAACGCATAGGCTTCATCAATGAAAAGAACGCCGCCTAGAGCGCGTTTGACTGCTTCTCGCGTCTTAATCGCCGTATGCCCGACATATTCCCCAACCAGGTCCGCCCGCTCGATTTCGACAAGATGCCCCCTTTTTAAAAGACCGGCTTCCTTCAAAATAGCCCCATACAATCTAGCCACCGTAGTCTTTCCTGTTCCTGGGGCCCCCTTAAAAATCATGTGTAAAGAAACCGGCTGAGCCTGCATATCATTCGCTGCTCGCCTTTTTTGAATAAGCGCATAGGCGCATATTTCCATAATATTTTTGCGCGCTTCCTGCAAGCCCAACATACCATTTAGTTCTTGCATCGCAAAATTTTGAAAAAAAGGCGGCCGTTCGGGATGATTTCCGTCCGCCGTCCTGTTTTCTAATTCATGATACTTCACGGAGATTTGCATGATCGATCCTCCTTACCTGTACCTTTATCAAACGAAATCTTTCGTCACCTAAGTATACGGTAAGGAGGAAAACAGTGTGCGAATATAAGGGCTTCCTTTTTTATACAAAAATGTTATTCTTGTTACTGAAGATACTGTGTACTTTCCTGAAGCATTTTCTTCAATTCAACGCTCAAGTTCGGTTCGGTTCGCAAAATATATTCTTGGCAAGCCGTATATTTGTCGACCGTGCTTACCAGGTAGGTCTCCTTATAGTGGGGCGGTTTGATCGTAACCGGCCACATATGATGCAAAATAATATCTTTCTCTCTCGCATTCAGATCAAAACAATTTTCCGCATTCTGAAGCGCAATACTCGGATGCCTAAACGCATGACTCTTTTTAAATGCGCTGAATGAAGAGTAATCAAAACGATCACTTCTCCAATCATATAGAAAAAAATCGTGTAATACGCCACCCCGCGCAAGCGCTGTAGTATCCATATGAAAACGGCGTCCAATGAGATATGAAATATATCCAACCTGCAAACAATGGTCCAGAATACTGGAAGAATGATGCTTAAATTCCGCCAATTTACGATATTCCGGATTCTGTAAAATATCACTGACCGTTTCGAGGAATGTCTCTCGACATTGTTTTTTCTTAAAATTTTCCAATGGCTGTTCCTTTCTTTTGGGCAATTTCCTTATTTTTTGTATTCATAAACGTATTGATTCATCCTAGAATCGGATCCATTTTGCTCGGCGAAATGGTTGAAACGGCATGTTTATACACCAACTGCTGTTTCTGATCCGATAAAACCAGCATCGTAAAATTATCAAATTCTTGTACAATCCCACGGATCTGAAAACCATTCACCAAATAAATCGTAACGAGGATTTTATTTTTACAAACTTGGGCCAAAAAAGTATCTTGTAAATTTCTCACGGTCTTATCGTTCATTTTTGCCTCCTGTTCGATCCCTCTTACTCCTCTATTTTATGAAAAAAATAACAATTTTTCAATATATATTCGGATAATTAAAGATATTCGATCCCATTTTAGGCCAGAACCCGTATTGATCCAAAATATACGGGGATCTTTTTTAAACCAGGTATATTGTCTTTTCGCATAATGGCGCGATTCTTTTTGAATATCTGAAATCATTTGTTCCTTGGTCACCCATCCATCCAGGTAATGCAAAACCTGCTTATATCCAATCGCCTGCATCGCTTGATGGCGATCGCAAAGACCGGATTTTTGCAACTGCATAACCTCTTGGATCAATCCTTTTTCAAGCATATTTTGGACACGAAAATCAATTTGCCGGTAAAGTGCCTCCCGTGGCATATACAATCCAATCACCGCCAAATTCCAAGCATTTTCACGTTTCTGCATCATTTGGGAAAAGGGACGTCCCGTCGCCTCACAAACTTCTAGGGCATGCAGTGCGCGTTTGATATCGTTTGGCCCAATTTTCTCTAAATAGTTTGGATCTTTTATACGCAATTGATCCATTATATAGGCCCGTCCTTTTTCATGATAGATCTCTTTCCATTTTTCGCGCAATTCGCGCGATTTCATTTCGGGCAAAAAGTCGTATTGATCGACCACCGCTTGATAAAAAAGCCCCGTTCCACCCACTAAAATCGGGATTTTTCCTCTTTGAAGAACGTCTTCTATGACGGCATAGGCTTTTTTTTGATAATCAGCAACGGAAAAGGGCGTTCCCGGATCACAAATATCCAATAAATGATGCGGCGCCAGCGCCTGTTCTTCAGGCGTCGCTTTAGCGGTTCCGATATCCATCTTCCGATAAATTTGCATTGAATCGCAGGATAAAATTTCCCCTGAAATCATTCGGGCTAAATCAATAGCCAAGCGGGTTTTGCCGACGGCCGTTGGCCCCACAATGGCAATCAAGGGTTGTTTCATGGCCTCACCTCAATTTTCCCATAAGCAATCTTGCTACTTTGGCTCTCTTGGACCACGCAAAACCCTAACCGTTCAAATTCCCCACTGGAGCGTTTTTCTTTTAAAACGACACATCTCCGCGCAACCCGGCAAGCCTCCCGTACCGCTTCTGGCGTAAGTGGAGCCGGGTTGGCCAACTCCCGGATTACCGAAATGGCTTGGCTTTGATAAACGGGCTGTCGAAA
>CALXSZ010000120.1 GCA_944391275.1 uncultured Syntrophomonadaceae bacterium | reverse complement strand
CCTCGGCGGAAACACGAAGGAAACCGGCAAACCCTACTCCTTAAAAGACGACTTTGCCTTGTTCGACGTCGTCCGCAAGGTCAAAGGCGAATAACAGCGGAATGGCTTGAGATAGGAAGAAATTTGTGGTACATTATCGAAAGGAGTTGCCGTTAGGCGGTTGGTCACTTCCTTTTTAAGGAGGTGATGCCGATGATTACATGGGGGGAATTGTTTCAATTCTGTCTGGTAATGATTGGGGTTATTTCCTTGGTCCTTATGACCAGAAAATAATAAGACCGCCACATATGTGACGGTCTAACCGAAATTTTCAGGACTGACCGCCAAGCAAATAGCGGCAACTCCCTTGATGAGTCTATGATAGCACAAAGAAAAATATACGTCAAGCGTTCCTGAAACATCCTTTAAGGTCAGGGACGCTTTTTTCTTTTTAATTATTTCGCTTGGATTTTTGAAATTAAAGCCTCTTGCAAAGCCTGGGAAAAATTAATTCCCCTAGCCGTTGCTTGTTCATTGAGCCAGGCAGGAATCGTTAGCGTTTTTTTCACGGCCTTGGCGTCTTTATACGGATTAACGTTGCATGTTACGAGCGTGGTAAAACTATTGGAATCCGAATAAATGGCAGTCGGATCGGAAGGAGACGCAAAGGAAGCTTTTTCTTCCAAAAGAGTCAGAAGATATCCCGTAAGGGCTTCTTGTGCGGATTCCATGGTTTCGTTAATCGTGTTTCCGTACGTTTGGCAACCTGGCAAATCAGGGAATTCCACCCAATAAGCGTCCTTTTCTTTATGGAAAATAGCAGGGTAAACGAATAACATAAAAAACCTCCTTCATTATGATAGGATTCCTTTTTAGGGATCGCAGAGAAGCATCGCTATGCCCAAAGGAAATTCTGTATCTGTATAGGGAGAGAATAGGGCTATTTTTCCCCTATTCTCTTTAAAATATGATTTAGTAGTCCGGGGGGAACATCGCGGCCGTGAACAGGAATGGTTTCAATTTGGCCTTCTTTTTCCAATATGTGATGACTGCCGTGAATTCGCTTCACTTTCCAACCATTTTGTTGAAGAAGTTTGAGCAAATCTTTATCTTTCATCCCCTCGCCTCCTTACGAAATAAGTATAGCACGTGTTACACGTGTTTGTCAAGAAGATTTTTGAGAAGCGTTCAATTTTTTGATGTATTTTTGCAATGAATGATAACCAATCCGAAAGGAGGAAAAAGCATGGACACGCCCATAACCCGGGCCGAACACGAAGAATTCCGCCGGCGCATGGAAGAGGAAAACAAAAGGCAAGACCGGAGAATCGAACTATTAGAAAACCAAACCAAAGAGATCAGCGCGCTCACAACATCGGTGGAAAAACTGGCCCTCAGCATCGAACGTATGACCAAAGAACAAGAACAACACAGCAAACGACTGGAAATCCTGGAAGGGCGCGACGGCGAAATGTGGCGGAAAGTCGTCGGCTATCTGGCAACAGCCGGAGTCAGTATCGCGCTGGGATTTGTCTTCGGGCAAGTTGGCCTGTAGAGAAAGGAGAAAAACATGAACAATCTAAAAAAATGGACGAAAGCGGCCGGAATCCGAGCCGTGAAAACCGTCGCGCAAACCGCGGTTGCCACCATCGGAACGGCCGCACTCTTAAGCAGCGTGGATTGGAAAATGGTTCTCTCGGCGTCGCTTTTGGCGGGCATTTTATCCTTACTCACCAGCGTCGCGGGACTCCCGGAACTCTCCGCCGCTTCCACCGAACAACCCACCCAAACCCCACGAAAGGAGCAAAAACCATGACGAACAGCCCCCTCGTACAATACACCCACTACTCCCCCTACCACTCCGGAAAACGCAACCACAAAATCGATACCATAACCATCCACTGCATGGCCGCCAACCTAACCGTCGAATCCTGCGGCAACTGGTTTTCCAACCCCGCAGCCCAGGCTTCCAGCAACTACGGAATCGACTCCACCGGAAAAATCGCCCTCTACGTCGACGAACAAAACCGCTCCTGGGCCACCTCCTCCGCCTCCAACGACCACCGCGCCGTCACCATCGAAGTCGCCAACACCCTCCCCCAAGCCCCCTATCCCATCTCCGACGCCGCCTACCAAGCCCTGATCCGACTATTAGTCGACATCTGCCAGCGAAACGAAATCCAAAAACTGCTCTGGCAAGCCGACAAAAACCAAATCGGACAAACCAACAAACAAAATATGACCGTCCACCGCTGGTTCGCAAACAGATCCTGCCCCGGCGACTACCTATACAACCTACACGCACAAATCGCAAACGACGTGAACCAAAAACTACAAACAAACCAAATCGAAAAGGAGGAACAACAAATGCGCTACAACACCCTCGAAGAAATACCCGACTGGGGAAAACCAACCGTCCAAAAATTGCTGGATGCCGGCCTTATCGCCGGCGACGGTCAAAGTCTGGACCTCTCCTTGGACATGCTCCGCATCCTCGTTATTTTAGATCGGGCAAATACTTGGGAAAAATAAACAGGGAAAAATTTTATCCTGTTTTTTATTTTAATAATTTATTTTTAAATGGAGAGATTCATCTGAAATGAATTTTTTTACAAAAAAGAAAGATTAATGGGGCAACATAAACATTGAACGGATGAATTTTTAAAACGAAGAATTAAAAATTATGACATTTTGTGGAAGAATCTGTTCTTCGCAGGGGAAATTTTTAGAAAGTTATGCTAAAATAAACAAAAAGTTTCTGGACAAAAGAGGAGAGAAAAATAGGATGCAGTTTCGGTTTGCTATGGGTTTGGCGCTTGTTCTTTATATATTGGCAAATGGGTTTATTGCTTACCGTGGCTATAAAAAATTTTGCGCGTTGGCTACAAATTCTCCATTTCCCAAACGATGGCATTGGGCAGGAAGAATCTGGATTATCTTGGTGGTGGGATTAGGTATTTCTCCTTTGATGAGTAGAAGTATGGGAAATCTCTGGCCGACGTTTCTTCCAGACGGGCTTCTTCGAATATTTTCTTGGATCGGCTATGATTGGATGGTTATTTGTTTGGTTTGGGCATTTCTTTTCGTGTTGGTGGATCTTATTTTTTATGGAATGCAAAAGCTTTTGGTTTTTCGATCAAATCAATTGGCCGCACGGAATAAAAATACAGCGTTGTTTTTTCTTCTTCTGATTTATTTACTAGGAGGAACGTACTTTGCCCTGAGCAGTCATTGGACGACGTACGACATTACGATTGCGAAAAACGTACCGGGGTATACGCAGATGAAATTAATTTGCATATCCGACTTGCATTTGGGAGAATTGATTCGTTCCAATCGTCTGGAAGCGTGGGTGAGGGAAATCAATGCCCGTCAACCGGATATGATTTGTTTATTAGGCGATATTTTTGATGAGGGCCCCCAGTTGCTGGGAGAAGAAGAGGCGACGTGTCAGGCTTTCCTTGCGGAGTTGAATGCGCCGTTGGGCGTATATGCTTGTATAGGGAACCATGACAGAGGATGGGGTGAACAACGGGAATCGATTCAATCCATGCAGGCATGGTTCGAAGCGGCGGGGATTGAATTGCTGGTCGATCAATTTGTTTGGACAGAAGGAATGGTGATTGCCGGAAAAGATTATACTTGGGGAGCGACGAATGCGTCGGAAGCGCTTGCTTTTTTGGAAGAGGCGCCCAAAGATGGACCGGTGATTTTGTTAGATCATGAACCCGGACAGTTAGAAGATGCTGCAGCCGCAGGGGTGGATCTAGTCTTGTCCGGGCATACGCACAAAGGCCAAATTTTTCCAGGAAATTTAATTACAAATTGGCTATATGAAACGGATTATGGCTATGCGACGAATGGAGAAAGTCAGATCGTTGTTAGCAGCGGCGCAGGAACTTGGGGCCCTGTATTACGATGGGGCTCGCGCTCAGAATTGATTGAGATCCAGTTGCATTTCACAACATCTTAATAAGGACAGATCGTTGGGTAAGGTCTTGCATATAGAAATGAAGAAAATGAAATAAAATCCGAATTTGCCTCAAGCAGCTGGGAAAATGCGCTTGAGGCAATAACTTTAAAAGATGTCTTTGCAAAATGAAATGATATGTCTTCTGCACAAAGGGCCAAAGACCACATGGAAGGTTTTCTGAAAAGGATTTATAAACACATAAGAGCAGCAATCTGGTTGTTTGCAAGCGTCTTTGTTTATTTTACAGGGCTTTGTCTTTTAAAAAAATGACCTTGGCGGTACGCATTAAAATAACTAGATCGTTTGCAAGTGATTGATTTTGAGCATAAAACAGATCATATTTTAACTTGTTTTCCGGATTCGTGGAATAGGTCCCCTCTACTTGAGCCAGTCCGGTGATCCCCGCTTTAATGTGAGTGCGATAGGAAAATTGAGGAATTTCCTTCGTATATTCGCTAATGAAATACTCGCGTTCCGGCCGGGGACCGACTAAACTCATATCCCCTTTTAGAACGTTCCAAAACTGTGGGATTTCGTCCAGACGCGTCTTACGCAGAAAGCGCCCTACGCGCGTGATGCGCGGATCATTTTCTTCGGCTAAAATCGGCCCGGAGTATTTTTCGGCGTCCTTATACATGGTTCGAAATTTAATAACGTTAATTTTCTGGTTTTTTAAGCCCACTCGAGGTTGAATGTAGAAGACCGGTCCGGGGCTATCCAATTTCAGGGCGATCGTCACACAGAGCATGACCGGCGATAAAATAAGTAATGCCGAAGCCGCTAGAAACACATCCATTACGCGTTTTACCAAGGCTAAATGGGGCGGAGTGGTCATTCCTTGCAATTGCATGACCGGAACGTCGCCCGCACTGATGAGATGGGCGTTTTGTAGGAGTAATTCATAAACGCCGGGGACCAACATAATTGTTTTGTCATGACGAATGGCAAAATCAAAGAGTTCATTACGATATTCCATTGGAACAGATGCACATAGAATAATGGTATCAACCGTTTTTAAAAGGGGCTGATCCTTTAATTTTTGCCAACGAATGAAAAATTCTCCGGATTTTTCCGGATGAAGATGCATTTCCTGGACAATACACAAGCCGCGATCCAGACTACGAGTGATACTTTGGCGTAAAGAATGGATTTCCCTGGCGGATCCAATAATAATGGCTGTTTTAACCTGTTGAACGAGCAGGGATTTTTTCCATACGATGGCTCGCCAGCATACGATTAGTACAAATTGAATGATAGAAGAAATGAGAAAAATTGTCCGTGGAACGGCAAATTGGCGAAACAGAAAAGTGAACGCCATATTAATGAGACAAGACGTTAAGATCACGCACACCAATGAGGCGACCGTGTCGTCATATTTTTGATATTCCGAATATAAACTGTAAATGTTGCACAAAATTAAAAAAGTCAGAATGAATAATGGCAACATGTATAGGGTCGGGATAAAATTGAACGCGGGGAAATTCCCTTGAAAACGCAGCGCGAAAGCGATCAATAAGCCGGCTACATATAAAAGGATATCCACCAATAAAACCCCTAATTTTTTTGAGAAAAATGTTTTTATCCCATTCATCGTATCACCTGAAAAACAAAAAATTCATGAAAAAAGAATCCGTGGACTTCAATCTATTTTCATGGTTTTGATTTCTTGGGAAAGCGAATAACACAAGCCCAAAAGAATCCAAAAGATAATCGACGTTGCCAGCATCATGTCGTTCACAAGGAATTGAACCATCAGACTGATACAACAGAGCCAGGACGCTGTTTTTAACGTTTCTTTTTCATTTCGCTTTGCTTCCTGAATTGGATGGAGAACAGGATGTTCTTTGAAGAAAAAGAGTGCAAATAAAGCCAATAATGCCAGACAAGATGGAATTCCTGAACCAAACGCTACGCCTAAATAAAAATTATGCGGTTTACTGACGATTTCATTCAAATTATCCCGGTGAGAAAAATAATCTTTGGTT